>CAMLCW010000457.1 GCA_946478645.1 uncultured Variovorax sp. | reverse complement strand
GGGCGCAACGGCCAGGAGGGCGTGCTGACCGTCACCGACAACGGACGCGGCATTGCGCCCGAGGCCATGCCGCGCCTCTTCGAGCCCTTCTTCAGCACGCGCGAGGGCGGCCTCGGCCTGGGCCTGAGCCTCAGCGAGACGCTCGCGAGCGGCATGGGCGGCAGCCTGAGCGCCGCCAACGCCTCGCCGCGCGGCGCGCGCTTCACCTTGCTGCTGCCGCTGGTGGCGCCACCCACGCCATGAACGCACCCGCCGCCGGCCCTCAACCGCAATCCCCGCTGATCCACCTGATCGACGACGACCAGGCCGTGCGCGAGAGCCTGGCGCTGCTGATAGGCACCGTCGGCCTGCGCGTGCAGGGCTGGGCCGATCCGCAGGCCTTCATCGACGGCTTCGACCGCGCCGGCGTGGGCGCCATCGTGCTCGACGTGCGCATGCCCGGCATCAGCGGCCTCACGGTGCTCGACCGGCTGGTGGCGCAGGGCGTCGACCAGCCGGTGATCATGCTGACCGGCCACGGCACGGTCGAGATGTGCCGCCGCGCCTTCAAGGCCGGCGCGGCCGAGTTCCTGGAGAAGCCGGTCGACGACGAGCAGCTGCTCGAGGCGCTGCAGCAGGCGGTGCGCCAGCATGTGCGCTCGCGCGAGCGCGCGCAGGCCGACCAGGCAGCGCGCGAGCGGGTGGCGCAGCTCTCCGAGCGCGAGCGCGAGGTGCTGGCCTTCATCGTGCAGGGGCTCACCAACAAGGAGATCGCGCGCACGCTCGCGCTGTCGCCGCGCACGGTCGAGACGCACCGCGCCAACCTGTTCGCCAAGCTCGAAAGCGATTCGCTCGCGCAGCTGATCCGGCGCTATGCGCTGGTGGTGGCACCGCAAGATTGAAATCGCGCGCGCTGCGTCCTCTCCGTATTTTTACGGAGCGCCGGGCGTAGCCGTACGAATGGCCCGCGCGCGCCGCGGCTCCTACAGTCCGTGCAGCCGTCGACACACTGTCGGCGCAGTTCCTGCACCCCTGGAGAAACAACACACCATGCGTTCCATCTTTCGCTTCAGCACCGCCGCCGTCCTGCTCGCCGCTTCGGCCGTTCAAGCCCAGACGCCGGCACCCGCCGTGCGCACCGAAAAGAACATCTCGCTGGCGCTCGCCAACCAGATCGCCGCCGAGACCGTGGCCGCCTGCAGCGCCCTCGGCTACAACGTGGCCGCCACCGTGGTCGACCGCGCCGGCACCGTGCGCGCCGTGCAGCGCGCCGACAATGCCGGCCCGCACACGCTGGCGTCGAGCGAGCGCAAGGCCTGGACCTCGGCCTCGGCCAAGGCGCCGACGCAAGCCATGATGGAAGGCGCCCAGAAGAACCCCGGCGCCGCCAACCTCGTCTACCTGCCGGGCTTCCTGCTGCTCGGCGGCGGCGTGCCGGTGAAGTCGGGCAACGAAGTGATCGGCGCCGTGGGCGTGGGCGGTGCGCCGGGCGGCCACCTCGACGAGCAATGCGCCAACGCCGCGCTCGAGAAGGTCAAGGGCCTGCTCTGATGAAAATGCAGCGCCGCGTCCTGCTCTCGGGCTTCGCCGCCGCGGCGCTCGGCGCCGTGGTGCCGACCCGCGCGCTCGCGCAGGTCGCACCGCAGCCCGCCGAGGCCGAGGCCTACCAGGGCCTGCACCGCGCGGCCTGGCAGGGCGACCTCGCCAAGATGAAGGCGCTGCTCGCGGGCGGCGCTGCGCTCGAGGCGCGCGATGCGCACGGCCGCACGCCGCTGCATGTGGCTGCGCATGCGCGCCAGCGCGACGCGATCCAGCTGCTCGCGAAGGCGGGCGCCGACCTCGACGCGCTCGAGGCCGACCGCTACGACGCCGTCACCATCGCCGCGGTGGCCGACGACGTGCCGACGCTCGCGCTGCTGCTCGCGCTCGGCGCCAGGCCCGGCCAGATCACGAGCCGCTACGACGGCAATGCGCTGATCGCGGCCGCGCACCTGGGCCACGACGAGGTGGTGCGCCGCCTGATCGCGGCAGGCGCGCCGCTCGACCACGTCAACAACCTGCACTGGACCGCGGTGATCGAGTCGATCGTGCTCGGCGACGGCGGCCTACGGCACCAGCGCACGCTCGCGGCGCTCATCGCTGCCGGCGCCAGCCTGAAGCTCACCGACCGCCAGGGGAACACGCCGCTGCAGCTCGCCAAGGCACGCGGCTACAAAGCGATGGTCGCGATGATCGAGGCGGCGGGCACGGGCCAGAAGGGCAAGTAGCGCGCAGCAGGGCTGCGCCCGCTCGGGGACAATCGGCACCTCGCCACGAGGAATCGCCCCATGTACATGCCCCCGCAGTTCAACGCCAAGGATGCGGCCATCGCGCTCGAACTGATGCGCGCGCATCCGTTCGCCACCCTGATCTCGAACGACGACGACGGCCTGCCGTTCGTCACGCACCTGCCGCTCGTGGCCGAGCAGGGCGCCGACGGCGAACTGGTGCTGTTCGGGCACTGCGCCAAGCCCAATCCGCACTGGCGCTACCTCCAGGCACGGCCGCAGGCGGTCGCCACCTTCCTCGGCCCGCATGCGTATCTGTCGCCCTCGGTGTATCCCGACCTCGCGCGCGTGCCGACCTGGAACTACCTCGCGGTGCATTGCACGGTGGAGGCCCGGCTGATCGAAACGCCCGAGGCCAAGGACGCGCTGCTCAAGAAACTCATCGGCGAGCACGAGCCCGCCTATGCGCAGCAGTGGCGCGACCTCGGGGAAGAGTTCCAGCACAAGATGCTCGCCGGCATCATGGGCTTCTCGCTGCATGTGCGCGCGCTGCAATGCAAGGTCAAGCTCAACCAGCACCGGCGCGAATCGCATGCCGCGATGCATGCGATGTACGGCGCCGGCACGCCCGACGAGAAGGCGCTGGCCGTGTGGATGGAACGCCTCGGGCTCATGGCGGACATGCCTCAGGCAGCCGGCACGCAGGACGCCTGATGGCGACGACCGACGACGCGCACTGGATGGCGCTCGCGCTGGCCGAGGCGCGGCTGGCCGCCGAGGCCGGCGAGGTGCCGGTGGGCGCGGTGCTCGTGAAGCACGGGCAGCGCGTCGCGTCGGGGCGCAACCGGCCCGTGGCGCAGCACGACCCGAGCGCGCATGCCGAGATCAACGCGCTGCGCGCCGGCGCCGCCGCGCTCGGCAACTACCGGCTCGACGGCTGCGAACTCTTCGTCACGCTCGAGCCTTGCGCGATGTGCGCGGGCGCCATGCTGCACGCGCGGCTCGCGCGCGTGGTGTTCGGCGCGCCCGACCCCAAGACCGGCGCGGCCGGGTCGGTGCTCGACCTGTTCGCCGAGCCGCGGCTCAACCATCAGACGCAGGTGCAGGGCGGCGTGCTGGCCGACGAATGCGGCGCGGTGCTGCAGGCCTTCTTCCGCCTGCGCCGGGAGGCGGCGCGCGAACAGGCCGAGCCGCTGCGCGACGATGCGCTGCGCACGCCGGCCGAACGCTTCGAGGCGCTCGAAGGCTATGGCTTCGCGCCGCACCATGTGCAGGACCTGCCCGCGCTGCAGGGCTGGCGCATGCACTACCTCGACGAAGGCCCGGCCGACGCGCCGTTGGTGCTGTGCCTGCACGGCCCCGGTGAATGGAGCTGGTTCTTCCGCCATTTGACCGGCACGCCGGGGCTGCGCACGCTGGTGCCCGACCTGATCGGCTTCGGC
>CAMLCW010000456.1 GCA_946478645.1 uncultured Variovorax sp. | reverse complement strand
CTGCAGTGCAGGCGACCGATCTACACCCCGTGCGTGACCGAGGAAATGACTGCCACGCCAGCAACGCCGCCGGCAGCTGAGCCAGAATAGCCCTTCCCTGCCTTCCAACGTGCCGCTTCCTCCGTGACCACCTCCCGCCGGGCCCAGCCCCCGACCTTCTCGCCCGCCGAGTTCCGCGCGGCGCTCGGCATGTTCGCCACCGGCGTGACCATCGTCACCGCGCGTTCGGCCCAGGGCACGCTCGTCGGCCTGACCGCCAATTCGTTCAATTCGGTCTCGCTCGCGCCGCCGCTGGTGCTGTGGAGCCTCTCGCGCGCCGCGGCCTCGATGCCGGCGCTCAGCGCGGGCTCGCACTACGCGGTCAACATCCTGGCCGCCAACCAGAAAGCGCTGGCCGAGCGCTTCGCCACCAAGAACATCGACCGCTGGGCCGACGTGGCCTTCACCGAGGGGCTCGGCGGCGCGCCGGTGCTCGCGGGCGCGGCGGCGAGCTTCGAGTGCTTCAACCGCAGCCGCTACGACGAAGGCGACCACGTGATCTTCGTCGGCGAGGTCGAGCGCTGCACGCACGACGAGACGGCATCGCCGCTGCTCTTCCACGGCGGGCGCTTCTACACCGAGCATCCGCTGTAACCGACCCCTGCCGCGGCGTACAAGAAAAAAACCAATGATCCAGCGCAAGACCCACCTCGACTCCCTGGCCATCGGCCTGCTGATCGCCTGCTGTGCCTTCTGGGGGCTGCAGCAGATCCTCATCAAGACCACCGTCTCCGAAGTGCCGCCGCTCTGGCAGGCCTCGATCCGCATGGCCGGTGCGGTGCTGCTGCTGTGGCTGTGGTGCGTGTGGCGCCGCGTGCCGCTGTTCGAGCGCGACGGTACGCTCGCGGGCGGCCTGCTCGCGGGGCTGCTGTTCGCGGGCGAATTCGCAGGCATCTACCTGGGGCTGCAGAACACCAGCGCGTCGCGGCTCACGGTGTTTCTTTACACCGCGCCGTTCTGGGTCTCGCTGCTGCTGCCGCGCTGGGTGCCGTCGGAGCGGCTGCGCGGCTTCCAGTGGCTGGGCCTGCTGATCGCGTTCGCGGGCGTGGTGCTGGCCTTCAGCGAAGGCTTCAGTCACATGAGTTCGACCCAGCTCATCGGCGACGCGATGGCACTCGCGGCCGGCATGCTCTGGGGCCTGACGACGATCACGCTGCGCACCACGCGACTGGCCACGGCCAGCGCCGAGAAGACGCTGTTCTATCAGGTGGCCGTGACCGCCGTGGTGTGCCCGCTGCTGTCGCTCGTGCTCGGCGAGCCGTGGGGCCTGTCGTACTCGGCCTGGGCCTGGACCTCGATCGCGCTGCAGACCGTGGTCGGCGCGTTCGCGAGCTATCTCGCTTGGATGTGGCTGCTGCGGCACTACCCGGCCACGCAGATGTCGTCGTTCACCTTCCTCACGCCGCTGTTCGCGCTGGTGTTCGGCGTGGTGCTGCTGAAGGAGCCGCTGACGGCGCAGCTGATCGTGGCGCTCGTAGGCGTGGCGGTCGGCATCGTGCTCGTGAACCGCCGGCCCGCGGTGCGGCGCACGGCCTGATGAACGCGATGGGCGCCCCGATGAAGTTCCAGCCGGTGCTCGACGAGATCGTCGCCACCCTGCGGCCGCAGCTCGGCCAGGGCGGCACGGTCGCAAGCTACATCCCTGCGCTTGCCTCGGTCGATCCGCGCCAGCTCGGCATCGCGCTGCGCACCTGCGACGGCGAGGAAGCCGGCGCGGGCGACTTCGAGACGCCGTTCTCGATCCAGAGCATCTCCAAGCTCTTCACGCTCACGCTCGCGATGCAGCGCATGGGCGAGGCGCTGTGGGAGCGCATCGGACGCGAGCCCTCGGGCAATCCGTTCAACTCGCTGGTGCAGCTCGAGAACGAGCACGGCAAGCCGCGCAACCCGTTCATCAATGCGGGTGCGATCGCGGTGGCCGACCGGCTCGTGAGCCAGGCGCTGCAGGCGGGCGGCAGCGCCAAGGCCGACATCCTCGCGCTGATGGCGAGCCTCTGCGATGAGCCGATCGCATTCGACAGCGAAGTCGCGCAGTCGGAGGCCGCGACCGGTTTCCGCAACGTCGCGCTCGCCAACTTCATGAAGAGCTTCGGCAAGATCGACAACGACGTGGGCGCGGTGCTCGACGCCTATTTCCACCAGTGCGCGCTGCGCATGACTTGCCGCCAGCTCGCGCGCGCCGCGGCCTTCCTGTGCCGCGACGGCGCGCATCCGATCGACGGCCGCGCCGCGGTCACGGGCGAGCGGCAGACGCGGCGCATCAATGCGCTGATGCTGACCTGCGGCACCTACGACGCGGCCGGCGATGTGGCGTTTTCGATCGGCCTGCCCTGCAAGAGCGGCGTGGGCGGCGGCATCGTGGCGGTGGTGCCCGACCGGCTCACGCTCTGCGTCTGGTCGCCCGCGCTCGACGCGTCGGGCAACTCGCTGCTCGGCATGAAGGCGCTCGAACTGTTCGTGGCGCGCACCGGGCTGTCGGTGTTCTGACGCGCGCCGGGCGCGATCGGACGCAGGCGACAATGGCCGCGCAAGATCACGCATGCCCCGAATGACCGAAACGACCCCTACCGAATACATCGAAGACAGCGACGACACCGGCGACACCCCGCCCCTGCACGAACCCCGCCTGTGGCGCGACGGCCTCTGGACCGCGCGCGTGATCAAGAACGAGGACGACGACGGCTGGGCCGTCGAGATGACGCGCCACGGCGATCCCGAGCCCGCGCTCGTCGGCCCCTGGACCATGGGCCGCGACAAGAAGAACCCCAAGCCGCTCGACGGCCCGGCCTTCTCCACGCTGGTGAAGACCGCGGCCGAGGTCATCCGCCGCCACGAGCAGCAGTTGCACGCCACGCTCAACAAGCACGTGACGGTGACCGCGCGCGACGACCGCCGCGTGCGCGTTTCGCTGGCGATCGTGCCCGACGAGGACAACCCTTCGGCCACGCTCACTGCGCACGATGCGGCGGACGACACCGAACTCGCGAGCGTGAGCGTGTCGCCCGCGTTCCGCCTCACCGCGTCGAGCGCGGCCGCCTGGATCGAATCGGGCTACGCGCGGCCGCGTTGAGCCGCGAAGGCACTGAGGTGCGGGAACGCCGTCACTTCGGGCGGAACGCGCCGAGCACCTCCAGCACGCGCAAGGTCGCGCCGTCGAGCATCGAGGGCTCGCGGTGCGCAATGCCCACACGGCGCGTGAGCTTCGGGCTCACCGGAAGGATCTGCATGCGCCCGTTGCCGGGCAGGTCGGTGCTCTTTTGCAGCGG
This sequence comes from uncultured Variovorax sp., assembly GCA_946478645.1. Next base: position 393 of record CAMLCW010000456.1, on the reverse strand, counting down.
CAGCAGCGCGGCGCCGTAGCCCGCCGACACCAGGCTGCGGATGGCGGCGTCGTAGTTGAGCTCGATGCGTGCGCGCGGCGCGAAGCCGGCCGCGGCGAACCACTCCATCGTGAGGCGGTACATGTGCGTGGTGGCCTCGTTGAAGATCAGCGGCTGCGCCGCGAGCCAGGCCGGCGTCACGCGCCGTGGCGCCTTCCAGCGCTGCGGCACGAAAGCCATCATCGGCTGCTCGCACCAGGGCGTGACGACGATGCCGCGCATCGGCGGCTGCGGCACCGCGACCAGGCCGATGTCGAGCGTGCCCGCGGCCAGCCGCGCCATCGCCTCGAACGAGCCGCGGATGCTCACCTCGACGTCGATGCCCGAATGCTCGGCGCCCAGCGCCTCGAGCAC
>CAMLCW010000455.1 GCA_946478645.1 uncultured Variovorax sp. | reverse complement strand
TGGCGGAATTGGTAGACGCACTAGTTTCAGGTACTAGCGAGTAACATCGTGGAGGTTCGAGTCCTCTTCTGGGCACCACCCCTACCAAGCTGAAACCCCTGTGAATCTTAGATTCGCAGGGGTTTTTTCTTTGCCCTGGGAACATGATCGAGGGATGGTCTCCCTCACGAATGCCGATCGGCGCCGATGGCGGGCCGAACGACGCCAGGCTTGTGCACTCGCGCAGCCCATCGCGCCCTTCGGAAGGGTCATCCTGCGAAACGCTTGTCGACGGCACGGATTCGAACAAATGGACTGGTAAGAGTGCGGCGTTCAAACCGCGGCAGGGATCACGAACGGATCTGCGTGTTGGCCTTGAAGCCGAGACGCACCTTAACACGCGTAGACGACTGTCAACTATGTCCATCGTCCCAAGCATCCGCCAATGGGCGTCGCGAATCAAGCGCGACGCCCTCACGCTCTGGTTCGCCTGCCGCCATCCCGGCACGCCCTGGTTCGCCAAGCTGCTGGCTGCCTTCGTCGTCGCGTACGCGCTGAGCCCGATCGATCTCATCCCCGACTTCATTCCTGTTCTGGGCTACCTCGACGACGCCCTGCTGCTGCCCGGCCTGATCTGGCTCGCCATCCGGCTCGTTCCGCCCGACGTGGCCGATGCGTGCCGGGCCCAGGCCGAGCAATGGATCCGGGAACGCGGCGCCAGGCCGCGAAGCATCGCCGGCGCGGTGCTGGTGGTGGCGGCCTGGCTCGCGCTTTGCGCCGGCCTGTGGGCCTGGTTGGCTGCCACGTCGTGAAGGCACATGGCCCAAGGTGTGGCGAAAGTCACACTTTCAGCTAAATATGCGTCAAAAAGTAACGCATAAACCACACATAAGGTTACGTTTGCTTCGAAAATCTAGGCATCAAACCAAACGGAAACTATCGTGATCGCAGCATTCACTTTGTTGATCGGCATGTTCCTCGGCGCGTTGTTCATGAGCCTTCTGGTCATCTCGCGCTCGGAGGACTGAGCACCTGCCCGGCCCTGGCAGCCTGATCCCCGCCAAATTGAAAAGCCCGCTCGCGCGGGCTTTTCTCTTGGGGCTGCGCAGCCGCCTCAGATCGGCAGCGCCACCAGGTCGTGCCCCTCGGCGCCCACGATGCGCGCCCGGGTGAACTCGCCGACCTTGAGCGTCTTGCTGATCTTCTCCGGCGGCAGCAGCCGCACCGTGCCGTCGATCTCCGGCGCGTCCGCGTAGGTGCGGCCGACACCGCCCTTGCGGCCCATGCCGGGCGCCGAGTCCACGAGCACCTGCATGGTGGCGCCCACGCGCTGGCGCAGCTTGGCGATCGACACCGCTTCGGCCACTTCCATGAAGCGCGCGCGGCGCGCCTCGCGCTCTTCGGCCGGCAGCATGCCGGGGATGTCGTTCGCGGTGGCGCCCTCCACCGGGCTGTAGGCAAAGCAGCCGGCTCGGTCGATCTGCGCCTCGCGGATGAAATCGAGCAGGTGTTCGAACTCCTGCTCGGTCTCGCCCGGAAAGCCCGCGATGAAGGTGCTGCGGATCACCAGCTCGGGGCAGACTTCGCGCCAGCGCGCGATGCGCTCGAGGTTCTTCTCACCGCTCGCGGGCCGTTTCATGCGCTTCAGCACGTCGGGATGGCTGTGCTGCAGCGGCACGTCGAGGTACGGCAGCACCTGCCCGCTCGCCATCAACGGAATGACTTCGTCGACGCTCGGGTACGGGTAGACATAGTGCAGCCGCACCCAGGCGCCGTACGGCTCGGCGATTTCGCCGAGCGTGCGCACCAGTTCGAGCATGCGCGTCTTGACCGGCTTGCCGTCCCAGAAACCCGTGCGGTACTTGACGTCGACACCGTAGGCCGAGGTGTCCTGGCTGATCACCAGCAGTTCCTTCACGCCGCCCTCGAACAGCGCCTTCGCTTCGCCGAGCACGTCGCCCACGGGGCGCGACACCAGGTCGCCGCGCATCGACGGGATGATGCAGAAAGTGCAGCGGTGGTTGCAGCCCTCGCTGATCTTCAGGTAGGCATAGTGCCGCGGCGTGAGCTTGAGTCCAGCGACGCCGAAGCTGTTGGGCACCAGGTCGATGAAGGGATCGTGCGGCTTCGGCAGGTTGGCATGGACGGCGTCCATCACCTCTTGTGTGGCATGCGGCCCCGTCACGGCGAGCACGCTGGGATGCATCTGCCGCACCAGGTTGCCGCCCTGCTCGCCCGTCTTCGCGCCGAGGCAGCCGGTGACGATCACGCGGCCGTTCTCGGCCAGCGCCTCGCCGATGGTGTCCAGGCTCTCCCTGACCGCGTCGTCGATGAAGCCGCAGGTATTGACGATCACCAGGTCGGCGCCCTCGAAGCTCTTGGCGGTCTGGTAGCCCTCGGCGCTCAGCCGGGTCAGGATCAGTTCGGAGTCGGTCAGGGCCTTGGGGCAGCCAAGGCTCACGAAGCCGACCTTGGGGGCGGCTGTCGTGGCAGTTCGTTCGTGGGAGGCAACTTCGCTCATATTGCCCCTATTGTCCCAGCTATCGGCCGGCGCCGGGATTCAGGGGCGTTTGATGCCGAAGGCGCCCAGCACCTGCTCGGTGTTCTTCTGCATCTGTTCCTGCATCTGCAGGAAGACGTTCTTCGACTGCTCGACGTAGTTGCCCATGAGGCCCTGCAGCATCGGCGACTGCATGGTCATGAAGCGCGACCACATTTCGGGCGTCAGGCCTTCGGCCTTTTCGGCGAGCTGCGCCTGGACCTCGGTCATGGCCTGGATGTTCTTCTCGAGATATGGGCCCATGTAGCCCTGCATCGCCTGGCCATAGAAACGGATGATGTTGGCCAGCACCTGCTCGGTGAACATCGGCGCGCCGCCGGCTTCTTCTTCGAGAATGATCTGCAGCAGGATGCTGCGCGTGAGGTCGTCGCCCGACTTGGCGTCGCGCACCACGAACTGGGCATTCTGTATGACCAGCTGCTTCACCTCCGTGAGGGTGATGTAGGTGGACGTCTCGGTGTCGTAGAGCCTTCGGTTGGGGTATTTCTTGATGACACGTTGCACCGGCTTGACCCCGGACTTCTTGCTCTGCACTGCGCACTCCTCTACATGGAAGTCCATGCAATCGAATGATTCTAGGTAGCGGTTTTGCTGCATCGCGACAAGGTTTACCCTGACCGTCCGCGGCGCGGCTCAATCGAGGGTGGTCGCGTATTCGGCGCCGCATGCGTTGCAGGCGGCGGTCTCGGGACGTTCCTCGCTGGCCAGCCGGAAGCGCAGCGGATTCTTGTGGCCGTAGACCACCCAGCAGCGCGGGCAATGCTCGTGGCCGGCGGTCGGCAGGTAGGCGCGGGCGCGCTGTTCGGCGCGTTCCTGCGTCACCGCCACACCCTGGCGAAGGGCCTTTGCTATCTCGCGGGCGGCCATGGTGTCGGTGCGGCCGCTCGCATGGTCGTTGATGCCATAGACCGCGCGCGCGAATTCGACGGGAGCCTGCCTGAGCAATGCGGCCAGGCGGCGCTCGCTCTGGGCCCGATCGATGGGCATCGATCGCGTATTCATCAGATCGCTTATCAAGAAATTCAAGAAAGAATGACAGAGCGGCCAAGGTAGCACAACAATCTGGCCATGGTCTTTGTCTGCTGCAGCGGAAGGCAATGCAGGAAGGAAGAGAGTTCTTCCTTGAGATTTTCCCGAGAACCTGAAGACTGGTCTTCTTCAGAGGGAAAATCTGGTAGGCGCGATTGGACTCGAA
>CAMLCW010000454.1 GCA_946478645.1 uncultured Variovorax sp. | reverse complement strand
CGGGGCCCGCGCCGATGATCGCGACCTGTGTGCGCATGGATGTGTCTCCGGTGGAATGCAGGGAGCGTAGGGCGTCGGCCCGAAGGCGTGCGCGCATGCCGCGAGGCTCTGTGCGATCATGCGACCGGCTGCGCGATCATCGCGCAACACTTCGACGGAACCCCGCATGACCATCGCCAAAGCCGACTTCATCGAGGGCATCGCCAAGGGCATGGCCGTGCTCGAGAGCTTCGACACCGAGCGCCAGCGCCTCAATGCCACGCTGGCCGCCGAGCGTGCCGGCCTCACGCGGGCGGCCGCGCGGCGGCACCTGCTCACGCTCGCGCACCTGGGCTACCTCGAAACCGATGGCAGCTATTTCTGGATGGCGCCCAAGGTGCTGCGCTTCTCGGGCAGCTACCTGGCTTCGTCGCGGCTGCCGCGTGCGCTGCAGCCCACGCTCAACCGCCTCGCGTCGCAGACCGGCGAGTCGTTCTCGGCCGTGGTGCTCGACGGCGAAGAGGTGGTCATCGTCGCGCGCAGCGGCAGCTACGGCTCGCCGACCCGCGTGCTCGCCTACGGCCTGCACCTGGGGGCCCGGCTGCCGGCGCATGCCACCTCGACGGGCCGGGTGCTGCTCGCGGCCATGCCCTCCGCGCAGTTCACGCAGTGGCTCAAGGGGCGGCACCTCGCGCGGCTGACCCCGCACACCACGACGCAGGCGCGCAGCCTGCGCCAGCGGGTCTCGCGCGTGCGAAAGGAAGACTTCTGCTTTGCTAGCGAGGAACACGAGCTCGGCGTGCAGGCGCTCGCGGTGCCGCTGCGCGACATGCAGGGCCACACGGTGGCCGCGCTCAACGTGGTGCTGTCGGGCACGCGCTACCAGGAAGAGGCGCTGCGGCGCGAGATGCTGCCGCTGCTCTTCGAGGCGGCGCGCGAGGTGAGGGCGCTGCTCTGACGAACCCGGCGCCGATGAACTTCCGCGCGGCCACCGCCTCGAACCGCCACCACCGGACCCCACCATGCGACTCCTGCTGCTCGAAGACGACGTCATGATCGGCGAGGCCGTGCTCGACCTGCTGCGCGCCGAGCAATACGCCGTCGATTGGGTCAAGGACGGCGATGCGGCCGAGACGGCGTTGCGCACCCAGCACTACGACCTCGTGCTGCTCGACCTCGGCGTGCCGCGGCGCGACGGGCTCGAGGTGCTGCGGAACCTGCGCGCGCGCAAGCAGCGCATGCCGGTGCTGATCGCCACGGCGCGCGATTCGGTGCAGCAGCGCATCGAAGGGCTCGATGCGGGCGCCGACGACTACGTGCTCAAGCCCTACGACCTCGATGAACTGCTCGCGCGCATCCGCGCCTTGCTGCGCCGCGCCGCGGGGCGGGCCGAACCGGTGTACGAGCACATGGGCGTGAGCGTCAACCCGGCCACGCGCGAGGTCACGCTTAGCGGTCAGCCGGTGGTGCTCTCGGCGCGCGAATGGGCCGTGCTCGAGCCGCTGATCGCACGGCCCGGCATGGTGCTCTCGCGCGCCCAGCTGGAAGAAAAGCTCTACAGCTGGAAGGACGAGATCAGCAGCAACGCGGTCGAGGTCTACGTGCACGGCCTGCGCAAGAAGCTCGGTGCCGAGTTCATCCGCAACGTGCGCGGGGTCGGCTACATGGTGCCCCGGGCATGAGCCGCTTCTTCGGGTCCCTGCGCGCACGCCTGCTGTGGTTCCTGCTCGCGGCCATCTTGCTGGCCGCGGGCGCGCAGGCGCTGGTGGCCTATCGCACCGTGCTGCGCGAGGCCGACGAGATCTTCGACTACCACATGCAGCAGATGGCGATGTCGCTGCGCGCCGGCCTGCCGCCGAGCGCGGCCGTCGGCGGGCTCGGCAGCGGCGAGCAGAACTTCGAGTTCGTGGTCCAGGTGTGGACCGCGGACGGCGTGCGCATCTTCGAGTCGGCCGAGCAGGCGGCGCTGCCGCAGGTGGCGGTGCTGGGCTTTGCCGAGGTGCGCGCGCGCGGCAGCAGCTACCGCGTGTTCTCGATGCAGACCCGCGGCCTCGTGATCCAGGTGGCGCAGGACATGGCCGCGCGTCGCAGCATGGCGGGCGCGCTGGCGCTGCGCACCATCGCGCCGGTGGCGCTGATGGCGCCGCTGCTGATGCTGGTCGTCTGGTGGGTCGTGAGCCGGTCGCTCGCACCGGTCGCGCGCGTGCGCGGGCAGGTGGCCTCGCGCCAGGCCGACGATCTGTCGCCGGTGAGCGAAGACGGGCTGCCCGACGAGGTGCGCCCGCTGGTGCAGGAACTGAACCTGTTGTTCGGCCGCGTGCGCCATGCCTTCGACGCGCAGAAGCACTTCGTCGCCGATGCCGCGCACGAGCTCCGTTCGCCGCTCGCAGCACTCAAGCTGCAGGTGCAGGGCCTGCAGCGCGCGCCCGACGCGGCGGCGCGCGAGCTTGCGGTGAGCCGGCTGGCGGCGGGCATCGACCGCGCGACGCGGCTGGTCGAGCAGATGCTGGCACTGGCGCGCCACGAGGCCAGCATGGCCGCCGGCGCGAAGCCCGAACCCGTCGATCTGGCCGAGGTCGCGCGGCTCGCCATCTCCGACGCGATCGCGGCCGCACAGGCCAGGCGCATCGACGTCGGCCTCGCCCATGCCGATGCGGCCGTGGTGCCGGGCCAGCCCGAGGCGCTGCGCATGCTGTTGCGCAACCTGGTCGAGAACGCCGTCAAGTACACGCCCGAAGGGGGCCGGGTCGACGTGGCGGTGATGCAGCGCGGCGATGCCGCCGTCGAACTCAGCGTGGACGATAGCGGCCCGGGCCTGCCACCCGCCGAGCGCGCGCGCGTGCTCGACCGCTTCTACCGCGCAGGCGAGCCGCAGGCACCCGGCAGCGGCCTCGGGCTGGCGATCGTCAGGTCGATCGCGGAGCTGCATGGGGCGCAAGTGGCGCTCGATACGTCGCCGAGCCTGGGCGGGCTGCGCGTGGTGGTGCGCTTTGCGAAAGGGGGCGTCGCCAGCGTTTAAGCGGCGCTTAAGCCAGCGCAACGACATTCCTTTCATCGCATCAGCGTCTCGACGCACTGAAAGGAACCGATCCATGAACACCCGACTGACTTCGCCCCGCGCCCTGGTGCTGGCCCTGGCCGCCGCGGGCGTGATCGGCGCCGTGGGCGCCGGCGCCTACACCAGCGCGAGCGCCCTGGGCGCCGGCACCGCCACCAACGCCGCCATACCCGCGGCCATGGTCACGCTGCCCGACTTTTCTGCCATCACCTCGCGCGACGGTCCCGCGGTGGTCAACATCAGCGTGACCGGCAGCGCGAAGACCTCCGACGCCGAAGCGGCGGCCGCGTTGCAGGGCATCGATCCCGACGATCCGATGTTCCAGTTCTTCCGCCACTTCCAGGGCCAGCTCGGCCCGCGCGGCGCGCCGCGCGACGTGCCGGTGCGTTCGCAGGGCTCGGGCTTCATCGTGAGCGCCGACGGCATCATCATGACCAACGCGCACGTCGTGAAGGACGCGAAGGAAGTCACCGTCAAGCTCACCGACCGGCGCGAATACCGCGCCAAGGTGCTCGGCACCGACGAGAAGACGGACATCGCCGTGCTCAAGATCGACGCGAAGAACCTGCCGACGCTCGCGCTCGGCAACACCAAGGACCTGAAGGTCGGTGAATGGGTGCTGGCCATCGGCTCGCCGTTCGGCTTTGAGAGCACCGTCACCGCGGGCGTCGTCAGCGCCAAGGGGCGCTCGCTGCCCGACGACGGCTACGTGCCCTTCATCCAGACCGACGTGGCGGTGA
>CAMLCW010000453.1 GCA_946478645.1 uncultured Variovorax sp. | reverse complement strand
GCCAAATTGGTGATGCGCTTCGGCATCCGCGCGCCGCTGGCCGTGGGGCTCGGCCTGGCGGCCGTCGGCCTCGCGCTGTTCGCCTGGGCGCCCGTGAACGGCAGCTTCGCTCGGCATGTGCTGCCGGGCATGCTGCTGCTCGGCCTCGGCGCGGGCATGGCGCTGAACCCGCTGCTGCTCGCCGCGATGAGCGAGGTGAGCCCCACCGAATCGGGGCTGGCCTCGGGCGTGGTGAACACCGCCTTCATGATGGGCGGCGCACTGGGCCTGGCCGTGCTCGCGAGCGCGGCCGCGGCACGCACCGGCGCCATGACGGCGGCCGGCGCGCAGCTGCCGTTTGCGCTGACCGGCGGGTACAACCTGGCCTTCCTGATCGGCGCGGTGTTCGCGGCCGTGGCGGGGCTGCTGGGCGGACTGCTGCTGCGCACCGCGGCGCCGGCGGCCAGGCAGGACAACGACAACAAGACGGTCTTTTCCACTCAACCCTAGGAGATTTTCAATGGCTCGCTATATCGATGGTTTCGTCGTGCCCGTTCCCTCCAACAACATCGAGGCCTACCGCAAGCTCGCGCGCAAGGCCGGCAAGATCTGGATGGAGTACGGCGCACTTGAATACGTGGAGTGCATTGCCGACGACGTGAAGCCCGGCAAGTTCACGTCCTTTCCGCAGAGCGTGAAGCAGAAGCCGGACGAGACGGTGGCGTTCTCGTGGATCGTCTACAAGTCGCGCAAGCACCGCGATGCGGTCAATGCCAAGGTCATGGCCGACCCGCGCCTCGCGGCGATGGATCCGAAGAGCCTGCCGTTCGACGGCAAGCGGATGATCTTCGGCGGCTTCAAGCCGATCGTCGAGTTCTAGGACGCCCCCCGAAGCGGCTCACTTCGTGTAGCCGCCTCCCCCCACTGGGGGCGCACCCGGTGGCTTGGCGGAGCCAGTTGCACGGGTGCACTGGGTTGGGTGGGCTATGTGGTTGGGGTCGGCTGGCAGTGTTCAGAAGCTGTGAATGAACTGGACGTGTCCGAGCAGGTCGTCCAGGCGCGTCCGATCTAGGCGCAAAGCGCAGTCGTAGCTCGCGCTACGGCGAGCATTTGCAACGACGAGCGGGCGTGCCTGGGCGGGCTGAGCGGGCATGGCCGGTTCGTTCACAGCTTCTCAGGCCAGGAAGCCGTCGTAGACGAGCTTGAGGCCCGTCAGCAGCATGCCCAGGTACAGCAAGCGGTAGAACCACGTGGCGTCGATGCGCCGCGCAATGCGGATGCCGACCCAGACGCCGAAGGGCGCGATCGGCATCAGCACGACGGAGGTGGCCAGCCCGCGCAGGTCGATCAGGCCGAGCCAGGCGTAGGGAATCCACTTGCTGAGGTTCACCACGAAGAAGAAATACGCCATGGTCGCGGCGAAGACCACGGGCTTGAGCCGCAGCGGGATCACGTAGGCATTGACCGGCGGCCCGCCCGCATGCGCGATGAAGCTGGTGAAGCCCGACACCGTGGTGAGCACCGCACCCACCGCGCGCGAAGGCAGCGGATCGTCGGGCTTGGGTGGAAAGACCAGCCGCTGCGCCAGAAACAACAGGGTGAACACGCCCACGATGCCCGCCACCGTGTGCGGCGAAAGCACGCGGAACAGCAGCGTGCCAACGATGGTGCCGACGAGTCCGAACGGGATCAGGAACTTGAGCAGCGCGCGGTCGAAGTCCTTGCGGAATGCGGCCAGCCCCAGCAGGTCCATCAGCAGCAGCAGCGGCATCAGGATGGCCGCGGCCTGCGGCACCGTGACGGCGAGCGCCATCAGCGGCACCGCGAGCGAGCCGAAGCCCGCGCCGAAGCCGCTCTTGCTGATGCCGAGCAGCAGCACGGCGGGAATGGCGACCGCATAGAAGTGCGGATCGGTGATGATGGGAAAGACCATGGAAGAACGCGCGGCGCAGAAAAATGCCCGCGCGGAGTCGGGCGGGCGGTGCGAGCGTAGCAGGATGGCGGCGGGCCTGCAGGCCGCGCGGGTCGGGCCACGCTCAGGCCGAGGGCTCGAGTGGGCGGCCGTCACGCACGATGGCTGAGCTATCCTGCGCCCCATTCGCTGCCAGCGCAGCCCCCACGCAACCGACGACGATGCAACACTTCGACGAAGCCGCCACCCGCGCCCCACTCGGCTTCGCGCAGCTGGTGCCCGCACTGCGCGCGGCCTTCGCCGCCGAGGCCCGGGTGCCGCCGCGCCATGTGCACGCGATCGAAACCGCGGGCGCCGACCCCGGCACGGTGCTCATCATGCCGGCCTGGAGCGACGCGGGCTACCTGGGCATCAAGACGATCAACATCTTTCCGGGCAACGGCGCGCGCGGCCTGCCCGGCCTGCATGCGACCTACGTGCTGTACGACGCGCGCACCGGCGTGCCGCTCGCGATGATGGACGGCAACGAGATCACCGCACGCCGCACGGCGGCCGCCTCGGCGCTCGGGGCTTCGTTCCTCGCGCGCAAGGATGCGCGCCGCCTGCTGGTGCTCGGCACCGGGCGCATCGCGCGGCTGCTGCCGGCCGCGCATGCGAGCGTGCGCGCCCTCGGTGCCGTGCAGGTGTGGAACCATCGCCCCGAAAGCGCCAGGGCGCTGGCCGCGCAATGGCGCGCCGAAGGCTTCGACGCCAGCGCCGCCACCGACCTCGAAGCCGCCGTGCGCCAAGCCGACATCGTGAGCTGCGCCACGCTCGCGACCTCGCCCCTGGTGCACGGCGAATGGCTGGCGCCGGGCTCGCACCTCGACCTGATCGGCAGCTTCACGCCTGCCATGCGCGAGGCCGACGTGCGCTGTTTCGCCGACGGCGCCCGGGTCTTCGTCGACACCCCCGAGGCCCTGCAGAAGGCCGGCGAACTGCTCGACGCCATGGCCGCCGGCACGCTGCGCGCCGACGCGGTGCAGGGCACGCTGGCCGCACTCTGCCGGGGCGAGAGCACAGGCCGCGCAAGCCGCGAGGAACGCACGGTCTTCAAGGCCGTGGGGAGCGCGCTCGAGGATCTGGCTGCCGCCACCCTGGTGTGGCAGGCTGCCACGCCGCTCTCGCCTAAGCCTTAAGCCCTAAGCAAGCTGGCGCGCAAGCCTGCGACGTAGGCCTTTGACTGACACGCGCAGCGGCCATGCGGCCGATGGCATGCCTCTTGCGGGCTGGCTAAGCTGAAGCTCCATGGTCAGAGGTTCAGGGAGGCCCATCGCATGCTTACCGTTCTCCAGAAAGCCACCATCCTCGGCAAGGCCGGGTTCGCCGTGCCGGCACGGCCGATCGAAGACGCAATGTCCGCCGCGTCCGCGCAGCCCTCGGCCGCAGCCCATGAATGGGCCTGGGCCATCGAGACGATGTACGTGAGCTACGTCGCCGCCCGGGCGGCGAAGAGCCTGCGCGACGCCGAGGACGCACGACGGGCCGACATGCTGCGGCGGCTGTCGCTCGCCGGCTCGTGATGCAGCGCCCTCACTCCACCGTGGCGCCCGATGCCTTGACGATGCCGCCCCACAGGGCGCTTTCGCGCGCGATCAGGGCCGCGTAGTCGGCCGGTCCGCCGAGCAGCGGCACCGCACCTTCCACCCCGAGGCGCGACTGGAAGTCGGCGCTGCCGGCCACCTGAAGCATCTGCCCCGAAAGCTGCTGGACGAAGGCCGCAGGCGTGCCGCGCGGCGCGAGGATGCCGTAGGTCAGCGTGCTCTCGAAGCCCGCGAGCTCGCGCAGGCCCGACTCGGCCACGGTGGGCACGTCGGGCAGCGACGGCAGGCGCTTGGCACCCGTGACGGCAATGGCGCGCAGGCGCCCGCCCTTGACCTGGCCGGCCAGCAGCATGGTGACGTCGAAGCTC
>CAMLCW010000452.1 GCA_946478645.1 uncultured Variovorax sp. | reverse complement strand
GGCAATCGGCCACGAGGTCGCGTTCGCCCTGCACCACGTGCAGCGCGAGCGCCGTCTGCCCGTCCTGGTAGGTCGTGAAGTCCTGTGCCATCGCGGTCGGGATGGTCTGGTTGCGCGGCACGATGCGCTCGACGAGGCCGCCCATGGTCTCGATGCCGAGCGACAGCGGGATGACGTCGAGCAGCAGCAGGTCGTCCGCGCCGCCGTTGCCCGCCAGCTGGTTGGCCTGGATCGCGGCGCCGAGCGCCACCACCTCGTCGGGGTTCAGGTTGACGAGCGGCTCGCGGCCGAAGAACTCGGCGACCGCGCGGCGCACCTGCGGCATGCGCGTGGCGCCGCCGACGAGCACGATGCCCTGCAGCTCCTGCGGCTTGAGCTTGGCGTCGCGCAGCGCCTTGCGCACCGCGGCGATGGTGCGGTCGGTGAGCGGCCGGGTCGCTGCGTCGAACTGCTCGCGCGAGAGATCGAATTCCACCGCGCCGCCTGCGAGATCGGCGCGGAACGCCGTCGTTGCAGCCTCGGTCAGCGCCTCCTTCGCGGCGCGGGCCGCGACGAGCATCGCGGCCCGGTCGCTGTCGCTCGCGGTGCGGGTGCCGGTCTGCGCGAGCACGAAGTCCGCCAGCGCATGGTCGTAGTCGTCGCCGCCAAGCGCCGAATCGCCGCCGGTGGCGATCACTTCGAACACGCCCTGGGTGAGCCGCAGGATCGAGATGTCGAAGGTGCCGCCGCCGAGGTCGTAGACCGCATAGACGCCCTCGCTCGCGTTGTCGAGGCCATAGGCAATGGCCGCGGCCGTGGGCTCGCTGATCAGCCGCAGCACGTTGAGGCCGGCGAGCTGCGCGGCATCCTTCGTGGCCTGCCGCTGGCCCTCGTCGAAGTAGGCGGGCACGGTGATGACCGCGCCGTAGAGATCGTCGTTGAAGGTGTCCTCGGCACGGTAGCGCAGCGTGGCGAGGACCTCGGCGCTGATCTCCACCGGCGACTTCTCGCCCGCGAGCGTCTGCACCTTCACCATGCCGCCATCCTCGCTGGCGATACGGTACGACATCGACTCGCGGTTCGCGATGTCGGCCAGGCCCCGGCCCATGAGCCGCTTGACGGAGGTGATGGTGTTGCCCGGGTCCTCGCCGCGCGCCGCCACCGCATCGAAGCCAATCTGGCGGCGGTCGCCCTCGAGGTAGCGCACCACCGACGGCAGCAGCACGCGGCCCTGGTCGTCGGGCAGGCATTCGGCCACGCCATTGCGCACCGAGGCCACCAGCGAATGCGTGGTGCCGAGGTCGATGCCCACGGCGATGCGGCGCTGGTGCGGATCGGGCGCCTGGCCCGGTTCGGAAATCTGTAGAAGAGCCATAACGTTCAGCGCCTATTGTCCCAATTGATCGAGCCTGGCCTCGACGTCGTGCGAGAAGCGCTCAATGAACATGAGGGCTCTCACCTGCTGCGCGGCGGCCGCGTGGTCGCCCTTCTCGTCGATCAGCCAGTCGAGCGACGAGAGTGCACGGGCGCGGCCGGCTTCGACCTCGGCCTGCAGCCGTTCGACCGCGGCAATGTCGCCGGCATCGTCGAGCGCTTCGCGCCATTCCATCTGCTGCATCAGGAAATCGGGCGGCATCGCCGTATTGCTCTCCGCGTCGAGCGGCGCGCCGTGCAGTTCGCAGAGGTAGCTTGCGCGCCGGACCGGGTCCTTCAGGCGCTGGTAGGCCTCGTTGATGCGGACCGACCATTGCATCGCCAGGCGCTGTGCGGCGGCGCCCTGCGCGGCGAAGCGGTCCGGATGCGCCTCGCGCTGCAGTTCCTTCCAGCGCGCGTCGAGCGCGGCACGGTCCTGCGCGAAGGTCGCCGGTACGGCGAACAGTTCGAAATCGGTGTCGTTCAAGTTCATGGCAAGAAAAAACCGCCAGCACATGACATGGTGGCGGCCTTGGTCGCGGTCAGCGACGATGCATCAGATGCGAAAGCTCTCTCCGCATCCGCAGCGGTCGCGTTCGTTCGGGTTGTTGAACTTGAAGCCCTCGTTGAGGCCCTCGCGCACGAAGTCGAGCTGCGTGCCATCGATGTAGGCCAGGCTCTTCGGATCGACCAGCACTTTCACGCCCTGGTCCTCGAACACCACGTCTTCAGGCGACAGCTCGTCCACGTACTCGAGCTTGTAGGCGAGGCCTGAGCAGCCGGTGGTCTTCACGCCCAGCCGCACGCCCACGCCCTTGCCCCGCTTGCCGAGGTAGCGGTTGACGTGCCGCGCAGCAGCTTCGGTCAAGGTAACGGCCATGTCAGTGGACGGCTTCCGCATCGGCGGCAGCGCCGCTCTTGGTGCCGTGCTTGGCCTTGTAGTCGCTCACTGCGGCCTTGATGGCGTCTTCGGCGAGGATCGAGCAGTGGATCTTCACCGGCGGCAGCGCCAGCTCTTCGGCGATCTGCGCGTTCTTCAGCGCCGCCGCTTCGTCGAGCGTCTTGCCCTTGACCCATTCGGTCACGAGCGAGGACGAGGCGATGGCGGAGCCGCAGCCGTAGGTCTTGAAGCGCGCGTCTTCGATCACGCCGGTTTCGGGGTTGACCTTGATCTGCAGCTTCATCACGTCGCCGCAGGCCGGTGCGCCGACCATGCCGGTGCCAACCGAGTCGTCGCCCTTTTCGAAGGAGCCGACGTTGCGCGGGTTTTCGTAGTGGTCGATGACCTTGGAAGAATATGCCATGGTGTACCTCTCAAACTTTGTTCAATCGTGGAGCCTGGTGCGGCCTGGATCCGGCGACCTCAGTGGGCCGACCACTGGATCGTGCTGATGTCGACGCCATCCTGGAACATCTCCCACAAGGGGCTCAGTTCGCGCAGCTTGGCCACGTTGTGCTTGATGGTCGAGATGGCGTAGTCGATTTCTTCTTCGGTCGTGAAGCGGCCGATGGTCATGCGCAGGCTGCTGTGGGCCAGCTCGTCGCTGCGGCCCAGGGCGCGCAGCACGTAGCTCGGCTCGAGGCTGGCCGAGGTGCAGGCCGAACCCGACGACACCGCGAGGCCCTTGATGCCCATGATCAGCGACTCGCCTTCGACGTAGTTGAAGCTGATGTTGAGGTTGTGCGGCACGCGGCGTTCGAGGTCGCCGTTGATGAACACCTGCTCCACATCCTTGAGCCCGTCGAGCAGCCGCTTCTGCAGGCGCGCCGCCTTGGCGAGGTCTTCGTTCATTTCGAGCTTGGCGATCCGGAAGGCTTCGCCCATGCCCACGATCTGGTGCGTCGGCAGGGTGCCCGAACGCATGCCGCGCTCGTGGCCGCCGCCGTGCATCTGTGCCTCGAGCCGCACGCGCGGCTTGCGGCGCACGTACAGAGCGCCGATGCCCTTGGGGCCATAGGTCTTGTGCGAGGCCAGGCTCATGAGGTCGATCGGCAGCTTGGCCATGTCGATCTCGACCTTGCCGGTGGCCTGGGCCGCGTCGACGTGGAAGATCACGCCCTTCTCGCGGCATGCGTTGCCGAGCGCCACCATGTCCTGGATCACGCCGATCTCGTTGTTCACGAACATCACGCTCGCGAGGATCGTGTCGGGGCGGATCGCGGCCTTGAATTTCTCGAGGTCGAGCAGGCCGTCTTCCTCGACGTCCATGTAGGTGACCTCGAAGCCCTGGCGTTCGAGTTCGCGCATGGTGTCGAGCACGGCCTTGTGCTCGGTCTTCACCGTGATGAGGTGCTTGCCCTTGCCCTTGTAGAAATGGGCCGCACCCTTGAGCGCCAGGTTGTTCGACTCGGTCGCGCCGGAGGTCCAGACGATCTCGCGCGGATCGGCGCCGATGAGTGCCGCCACGTCGCCGCGCGCCTTCTCGACCGCCTCTTCAGCCTCCCAGCCCCAGGCGTGGCTGCGCGA
>CAMLCW010000451.1 GCA_946478645.1 uncultured Variovorax sp. | reverse complement strand
GCTGCGCAGCACGCCGGCGGGCGCGTTCGGCTCGTGCCGCTACAAGCTCAAGTCGCTCGAGAAGAACCGGCGCGAGTACGAGCGGCTCATCGAGGTTTTCAAGGCACACGACATCGGCTACTTCTTCTACAACGGTGGCGGCGACTCGGCCGACACCTGCTTCAAGGTGAGCCAGCTCTCGCAGTCGCTCGGCTATCCGCTGCAGGCCATCCATGTGCCCAAGACCATCGACAACGACCTGCCGCTGACCGACTGCTGTCCGGGCTTCGGCTCGGTCGCCAAATACGTGGCGGTGTCGACGCTCGAGGCCTCGTTCGACGTGCGCTCGATGGCGGCCACGTCGACCAAGGTGTTCGTGCTCGAGGTGATGGGCCGCCATGCGGGCTGGATCGCCGCGGCAGGCGGCCTGGCGGCGGACCACGGGATTCCGGTGGTGGTGCTGTTCCCCGAGATCGCGTTCGACCAGGCCCGCTTTCTCGCGCGCGTGGACGAACTCGTGAAGCAGCATGGCTACTGCTCGGTCGTGGTGTCCGAAGGCAGCCACCATCCCGACGGCAGCTTCCTGGCCGAGCAGGGCTCGCGCGACGCCTTCGGCCATGCGCAGCTCGGCGGCGCGGCGCCGGTGGTGGCGCAGATGGTGAAAGACGCGCTGGGCCACAAGTTCCACTGGGCCGTGGCCGACTACCTGCAGCGCGCCGCGCGGCACATCGCCTCGGCCACCGACGTGCGGCAGGCCTACGAGCTCGGGCAGCGCGCGGTCGAACTCGCGCTCGAGGGCCAGAACGCGGTGATGCCGACGATCGAGCGCACCTCCGACGTGCCGTATGCCTACCGCATCGGCAGCGCGCCGCTCGATGCCGTGGCCAATGTCGAAAAGCCGATGCCGCGCGACTTCATCACCGACGATGGTTACGGCATCACCGACAAATGCCGGCGCTACCTGCTGCCGCTGATCGAGGGCGAGGACTACCCGGCCTACCGCAACGGCCTGCCGGTGTACGCCACGCTGCAGAACGCGGCCGTGCCGAAGAAGTTGCCGGCCTTCGCGCTCGCCTGATCCGATGCACGAAACGGCCACCGCCATCGACGCCACGCGCTGCCCGCTGTGCGGCACGCGCAACGGCTGCGCCATGGAAGCGGCGCGTGAAACGGGCGAGCCGCAGCCGCCCTGCTGGTGCATGGCGGCCGACTTCAGCCGCGCGCCGCTCGCAGCACTGCCGCCAGCGTTGCGCGGCAAGGCCTGCCTCTGCGCGCGCTGCGCCGCGGGGCTGCCTGCCGAAACGCCGCCTCAGGACTGAGCCGGCTCCGGCGGCGGCGCCGGTTCAGGCGCGGGCACGCCTTCCGGCGCCACCGGCGCTGCGGCGTGCTTGCGCTGCTCGGTGATCACGCAGTGGATGAACTGGAGCTTGCCCACCGCGACGCGCGGCAGCACGAAGGGATAGCCGTCGGGCTGCCCCATGCTGCGCGAAAGCTCGTTGAGCACGTTGGTGAGCAGCACCCAGCCGTTCAAGAACTCCAGGAAGCGCTCTGCATCGGGATGCTCGGGCTGCCAGAGATCGTCGACGGTGAACAGGTCGCTCGCGAGCTCGACGTTGGTCGCGTCGACGCCGAAGCTCATCGCGGTGTCGGTGGTGTCGGCCATGTGCAGGTAGTGGGCCCAGGTCTCGGCCCAGTCCTCCCACGGATGCATGCTCGCGTAGCTGCTCACGAAGTGGTTGTGCCAGTCGGGCGGCGGCCCCTGGTCGTAGTGCCGCTGCAGCGCGGCCGCGTAGTCGGCGCGCTCGTCGCCGAACAGCGCACGAAACGGCTCGAGCCACGGCGTGGGCTGCACCAGCAGGTCCCAGTAATGGTGGCCGACCTCGTGGCGGAAGTGGCCCAGCAGCGTGCGGTAGGGCTCGCGCATCTCGGCGCGGATGCGCTCGCGCACGGCGTCCTCGGCTTCTTCGGCGTTCAGCGTGATGACGCCGTGCTCATGGCCCGTCATCACGCGCGGGCCGCCCGGCACGTCGCCGAGGAAATCGAACACCAGCCCGTGCGCGGGATCGGCATGGCGGCTCACCACCGGCAGCCCGAGCGCGAGCAGTTGCGAGATGAGCCGGCGCTTGGCGTGTTCGAGCTTGCGCCAGCGCTCGCCGTTGGCCTCGATGGACAGGTCCGGGATGGTGCGCGTGACGCTGCACGACAGGCAGTAGCCGGGCGCGAGCCCGGCGGGGTCGGGCTCCTCCCCCTCGCGCAGCAGCGGCACCATCCAGTTGCAGCTCGCGGGCGTCAGGAAGTTGGCGCAGCGGCGATAGGTCCGGCCCTGCGGGTCGCCGAACACGGTGAAGGTGTCGGGCGCCGCGTCCTCGCTCTCGCCCTCGCTCTCGCCCGTCGCAACAGGGGCCAGCGGCATCACGCCGAGCCGGTCGGTCACGTAGCCGAGCGGCGTGCGGCAGGCCAGGCACTGGCTGTTGCGCAGGAACACGGGCCGTCCGCACTGGCAGCGGTAGGCGCGGCTGACCGTCGGCGCGGCCAGCTCGGAGGCCAGGCTCGGCGGTGCCGCCGCGGGCGCGGCGGCGTCGGCGGGGATGTCGGCGTCAAGGTCCATGGAAATCGATCTGAAGGTGCGGGCCACAGCGGCCGTGCATTGTGCGGCGCGCAGGTGCCAGGCCCGCCGCGCAAAGACCGATATGCTTGTAGGACGACGGACCCGCATCGGCGGCACACGCCGCGCGGCCAGCGCCCATGACCATCCCGCCCACACCCGAACAACCCACCCCGGCCCCGACCGCCCCGCCCTCCCTCGGCACGCTGCGCGAACGCTACGGCCCCCGCTACCGCTGGTACCTGCTGCTGTCGGTGATGGTCGGCGTGATGGCGTCGATCATGTCCTCGACCATCGTCAACGTGGCGATCCCCGGCATGAGCCACTACTTCTCGCTCGGCCAGGAGCGCGCGCAATGGGTCAGCTCGGGCTTCATGGTGGCGATGACCGTCTCCATGCTGACCACGCCCTGGCTGCTCGCGCGCTACGGCTATCGGCGCACCTACGCGGGCACGATGGTGCTGCTGCTCGCGGGCGGCATCGCGGGCGGCGTGGCGAACGATTTCTCGCTGGTGCTGCTCGCGCGCGTGGCCGAGGGACTGGCGGCGGGCGTGGTGCAGCCGATCCCGGCGATCATCATCCTGCGCGCCTTCGAGCCCCACGAGCAGGGCCGCGCCAGCGGCATCTTCGGCATGGGCGTGGTGCTCGCGCCGGCCATCGGCCCGAGCATCGGCGGCGTGCTGGTCGACCTGTTCGGCTGGCGCTCGATCTTCTTCATGGTGGTGCCGTTCTGCCTGGCCTCGCTCTGGCTGGCCTACAAGTTCCTGCCCACCACCGGTCCCGGCGGGGTGGCCGCCACACGCGGCAGCGGGCTCGACTGGCGCGGCCTGACGCTCGGCACACTGGGCACGCTGTGCCTGCTCAATGGCCTGGTCGAGCTGCGCGGCGACGCGCCGCTGCAGGCCGTGCTGCTGCTCGTGGGCGCGGTGGCGGCGTTCGCGGCCTTCATCTGGTGGCAGCGCCGGTTCGCCGCATCGGGCGGCACGCCGCTGATGAACCTCGACCTGTTCCGCTACCGCCAGTTCGCCATGGGCAGCGTGGTCGCCTTCATCTACGGCACCGCGCTGTTCGGCTCGACCTACCTGCTGCCGGTGTACATGCAGCTGGGCCTGAAGCTGCCGGCTTCGCTGGTGGGCACCATCCTGCTGCCGGCCGGCATCGTGCTGGCCTTCACCATCGGTGGGGTCGGCCGGCTGGTCCACCGCCTGCCGACCTACGTGCTGGTCACCACCGGGCTGGTGCTGCTGGCCGCCTCGTTCGCGCTGATGCCCACCACCGCG
>CAMLCW010000450.1 GCA_946478645.1 uncultured Variovorax sp. | reverse complement strand
AGGAGGAGCCGAAGGCGGGGGACATTCGCGGAGGGGAGTACCCGGTGGCCTGGGCGCACGCCCTGAACATCACAGTCATCCCACCCCCACAGCAGCCCTGTAATCCAGAGACAGAGGAATCGAAACAATGACCGCCAACATCCGCAAGCTCGTCATCCAGGTCGACGAAACCCGCAAGGAAATGGGCCGCGACATCACGCCGCCCACGCGCCGCGCCGTGGCCATCGCCGTGATCGAGAACCCCTATGCGGGCCGCTACAGCGAGAACCTCGACGAGCTCATCGCCATCGGCGAAGAGCTCGGCGCGCTGCTCGGCCAGAAGGCCGTGAAGGCGCTCGGCATCGAACCCGGCCAGGCGCAGAGCTACGGCAAGGCCGCGATCGTCGGCGAGGGCGGCGAGCTTGAGCATGCGGCGGCGATCCTGCATCCCAAGCTCGGCGCGCCACTGCGCGTGGCGGTCGAGAAGGGCGCTGCGCTCGTGCCCTCGGCCAAGAAGCGCGGCACGCTCGGCACCGCGGTCGACGTGCCGCTCGGCCACAAGGACGCGGCCTTCGTGCGCAGCCATTTCGATGCGGTCGAGGCGCGCGTGTCCGACGCGCCGCGCGCCGGCGAGATCGTGGTCGCCGTGGCCGTCACCGACAGCGGCCGGCCGCTGCCGCGCATCGGCGGCCTTCAAGCGAGCGAGATCAAGGGCGAAGACGGGTTGCGATGAGTACGCCCCCGTCTTCGCGCACTTCGTGTCGCTTCGCCAACCCCGTAAACCCCTCGTTTTTCTTGTCCCTTCCAGGAGCCTCCCGATGACCTCACTGCGCCATGTCTTCTGCGCCGCTTCCGCCCTCACGCTGGCCACGGCGGCCCTCGTTCCTGCGCACGCCCAGGGCGTGATCAAGATCGGTGAGATCAACAGCTACAAGGCGCAGCCGGCCTTCCTCGAGCCCTACAAGAAGGGCATGGAACTCGCGGTCGACGAGATCAACGCCAAGGGCGGCGTCAACGGCAAGAAGATCGAGCTCATCAGCCGCGACGACAACGCCAACCCCGGCGACGCCGTGCGCGTGGCCGAAGAACTGGTCTCGCGCGAGAAGGTCGACGTGCTCGCGGGCGCCTTCCTCTCGAACACCGGCCTGGCGCTGACCGACTTCGCGAAGCAGAAGAAATTCTTCTACCTCGCGGCCGAACCGCTGACCGACAAGATCGTCTGGAGCAACGGCAACAAGTACACCTACCGCCTGCGCCCCTCGACCTACATGCAGGTCGCGATGCTGGTGCCCGAGGCGGCCAAGCTCAAGAAGAAGCGCTGGGCCGTGGTGTACCCCAACTACGAATACGGCCAGTCCTCGGTCGCCACTTTCAAGCAGCTGCTCAAGGCCGCGCAGCCCGACGTGGAGTTCGTCGCCGAGCAGGCGCCGCCGCTCGGCAAGGTCGATTCGGGCAGCGTGGTGCAGGCGCTCGCCGATGCCAAGCCCGACGCGATCTTCAACGTGCTGTTCGGCGCCGACCTGTCGAAGTTCGTGCGCGAGGGCAACACGCGCGGCCTCTTCAAGGGCCGCGAGGTGGTGAGTGTGCTGACCGGCGAGCCCGAGTACCTCGATCCGCTCAAGGACGAGGCGCCCAACGGCTGGATCGTCACCGGCTACCCGTGGTACGGCGTCAAGACGCCCGAGCACAAGGCTTTTCTCGATGCCTACCAGGCCAAGTTCAAGGACTATCCGCGCCTGGGCTCGGTGGTCGGCTACAGCGCCATCTACTCGATCGCCGAGGGCGTGAAGAAGGCCGGCGGCACCGACACCGAGAAGCTCGTCGCGGCCTTCAAGGGCCTGCAGCTCGACACGCCGTTCGGCAAGATCAGCTACCGCGCGCAGGACAACCAGTCGACCATGGGCGCCTACGTGGGCAAGACCAAGAACGACGGCGGCAAGGGCGTGATGGTCGACTACGTCTACCTCGACGGTGCCAAGTTCCAGCCGAGCGACGACGAAGTGAAGAAGATGCGCGCTCCCGATTGATCGTTGCTGCGCGGCACCTGCACCGCGTCCGTAGCCACTTCTGCATGAAGGCGCAGACGCGGATGTCTCCCGTTTTCTCAGGGTCCTTATGAGTTTTTCAGGCTTCGTTGTTCAGTTGCTCAACGGATTGGCCGGCGCGTCCTCGCTCTTTCTCGTGGCGGCCGGGCTCTCGCTGATCTTCGGCGTGACGCGCATCGTCAATTTCGCCCATGGCTCGTTCTTCATGGTGGGCATCTACGTCGCGTACACGCTGGTCGACAAGCTGGGCGCGAGCCTGGGGTTCTGGCCCGCGCTGCTGGTGGCGGCGCTCGCGGTCGGCGTGCTCGGCGCGCTGATCGAGGTGCTGCTGCTGCGCCGCATCTACAAGGCGCCCGAGCTGTTCCAGCTGCTCGCCACCTTCGCGCTCGTGCTCGTCATCAAGGACGCGGTGCTGTGGCTCTGGGGCCCCGATGAACTGCTGGGCCCGCGCGCGCCGGGCCTCAAGGGCTCGGTCGAGATCCTCGGGCGGCAGTTCCCGTCGTACGACCTGTTCCTGATCGTGGTCGGGCCGGTGGTGCTCGGCCTGGTCTGGCTGCTGCTCACGCGCACGCGCTTCGGCACGCTGGTGCGCGCGGCCACGCAAGACCGTGAAATGGTCAGCGCGCTCGGGGTGAACCAGGCCTGGCTCTTCACCGCGGTGTTCGCGCTCGGCGCGCTGCTCGCGGGCCTGGGCGGTGCACTGCAGCTGCCGCGCGAGCCCGCCACGCTCGAGATGGACCTCAACACCATCGGCGCCGCGTTCGTGGTGGTGGTGGTCGGCGGCATGGGCTCGCTGCCCGGTGCCTACGTGGCCGCATTGCTGATCGCCGAGATCAAGGCCGTGTGCATCTGGCTCGGCGTGGTGGAGATCTTCGGTGTCGACGTCTCGTTCTCCAAGCTCACGCTGATGGTCGACTTCCTCGTGATGGCCGCGGTGCTGGTGTGGCGCCCGTGGGGCCTGTTCGGCCGCGCGCAGTCGCCGAGCCGCTACGTCGGCATGCAGGAGGCGCCGCTGCGCCGCCCCGGCAATGCCTACATGGCGGGCGCGGCCGTGCTCGCGCTGCTGCTCGCCGGGCTGCCGCTGCTCACGGCCGATTCGCCCTACACCCTGGTGCTCACGATCGACCTGATGATCGCGGCGCTGTTCGCGACCAGCCTGCACTTCATCATGGGCCCGGCCGGCATGCATTCGTTCGGCCATGCGGCGTACTTCGGCCTGGGCGCCTACGGTGCGGCGCTGCTCGCACGCTCGCTGAACCTGCCGATGGAGCTCACGCTCGTGGTCGCGCCGCTCGTCGCCGCGCTCGGCGCTTTCGTCTATGGCTGGTTCGCGGTGCGGCTGTCGGGCGTGTACCTGGCCATGCTCACGCTCGCTTTCGCGCAGATCACCTGGGCCATCACCTACCAGTGGGACAGCTTCACGGGCGGCAGCAACGGCCTCACCGGCGTGTGGCCGTCGGACTGGCTGTCGGACAAGCGGGCCTACTACTGGCTCACGCTGGTGCTGGTGGGCGCGGGCGTGTGGTGGCTGCGGCGCGTGCTGTATTCGCCGTTCGGCTATGCGCTGCGCGCGGGCCGCGACTCGGTGCTGCGCGCCGACGCGATCGGCATCGACGTCAAGCGCATGCAGTGGGCGGCGTTCGTCATCGCGGGTGCGGTGGCGGGGCTCGCGGGTGCACTGTTCGCGTTCTCGAAGGGCAGCATCTCGCCCGAGACGCTGTCGGTGGGGCGCTCGGTCGACGGGCTGGTGATGGTGCTGCTCGGCGGTATCCAGACGCTGGCGGGGCCGGTGGTCGGGGCGGTGACCTTCACGTGGCTGCATGACACGGTGGCGCGCAATACCGACTATTGGCGTGCG
>CAMLCW010000449.1 GCA_946478645.1 uncultured Variovorax sp. | reverse complement strand
ATGACGTGGCCCGTGACGCCGTGCGGCTCGCGCCAGGTGAAGACGCTGTAGCCGTCCTGGTAGGGGATGGTCTCGCCGTGCAGCTTGTCGCAGGCGCCGGCATAGAACTCGAAGTAGCGCACCAGCGCCACCGCGTCGGCGCGGGCCTGTTTCACGGGCTTGCCGCAGTCGCGCTGCTCGATGTAGGCGAGTTCGTCGACGTGATGGGCGATCTTCTGCGAGAGTTTCTGGAGCAGGCGGCCACGGTCCGCGGCGCTCACCTTGTGCCAGACGCCCTCGAAGCAGGCGCGGGCGGCGCGGACCGCGGCGTCGATGTCGTCTGCATTGCTGCGCTGGATCTCGTCGAAAGGCTGGCCGTCGGAGGGGTCGAGCACCGGCAGAGTGCGGCCCGAAGCGGACGGTACGTTGGCGTTGGCGATGAAGTTGAGTTGCATGGGCCGGGATTTTGCGCGAAGCGGCGCGGTGCCGCCGGACCGCACCGCGACAGCAGCCCCAACGGCGGGGCAGGCACTTGCATAGGCGTATGCTGCCCCCAGATGCAAACCATGAACACGACCCGAAATCCGTCTCCCAAGACCGATCTGGCAGTGACCCACGTGCTGGCTCAACTGCTGGAGCGGCTCGAGCACAGCGCCGTTCCCGTGGGCGCCGAGCAGTACCGCTCGGTCGTCGAACACCTGGTGCAGGAATTCAGCGACGTCGAGCCGGGCGCCGAACTCGGCCGCCTGCTCGACGCCTATCCGGCCGCCGCCGAGGTGTACGAGAACCTCAATTACCAGCATGCCGGCCTCTGCCGCTCGGGCCTCGACGCGGCACTCGCCGCCGAAGTCAGCGCCAGGAAGGCCATCGAGCGCGCCCAGCGCCTCGCCATCGAACCCAGGAAAGACGAAGCCAATGGCCAAAGCTGAGGTCAAGACCGCCGTCGTCGAAGACGGCCTGCGCTACAAATCCAAGGCGCCCGGATCGCCGTTCCGCGCTTCGGCGTCGTTCAGCGGCGCCACGATGTCCTGCTTCATGTGCGGCAAGCATCGCGTGCGCTCGCAACTGCGCACGCGCCAGGTGCTGGGCAAGTCCCAGACGGTCTGCGCGCCTTCGTGCAAGGCGCTCGACGAATCGCTGGGTTGACCGCGCCGCAGGCCGCAGTTCTTCTTTCCAACCGGACGCGTTCGATATACAGTTAGACACAATTGATGCATTTCATTGCATCAATCGAAAGTTCTAATTGAAACGACGCTGATGGATTCTGGAATGAACAAGTCGCGCCATGTCGTCATGCAGGTCGTCCGGCGCTCGTCGGGCAGCGCCACGCACCATGTCGAGTTCGTCATGGACGACATCTTTGCCGAGCGCCTGCGGCAGCTGCGTTCGCTGGTTCCGCCGCTGGGCAGCCTCAACCGGCAGCGCGACCTCGTGATCGACAAGGTGCGGGTGCGGTTGCCGAATGCGGTCTGGCGCACGGGGCGCGAGATCGACCAGGCCGTCGAGGGCTCCTGCATCGTCATATCGGCGGAGGGCGCGTTCAATTGCGGCGGCAAGGACCGGCAGACGCGCGAAAAGCTCGTGACCTACAACTTCTCGATTTCCCGCCTGGTCGAACTGCATGCCGAACGTCCCGAGGGCGAGACGCTCTACCTTCGCGACGGCACCTTCGCCAACGACGAACCGGCCGAATCGGCCGCGGGACGCTGGGTGGCCTCGCTGCACGAACTCGAAGCGGTGATGCGGGTGCCGGATGCGCCTTCGGACTTCGACACCCTTCACGACCTGGGGCTGCGCCCCGAGCGGGCGGCGGGCACGCCCGCGCGCGGCGCCAACTTCTACTGAACGGCAGCCGCTGCGGCGGCAGCGGCGCCGACCGGCGTGTACTGCGCGCGGTTGTCGTCGAGCCAGCGCGCCGCGAGGCTGCTGTCGTGTTGCGCCGGATGGAAATCAGTGCGGAAGTAGCTGCGCCAGGCGTGCCAGTTGCTGCGCAGCAGCCCGTCGCGGCCGAGCAGCACGCGCGCCGCGCTCTTCCAGGTCGCCCACTTCCAGAGCTGCCCTTCATGGCGCAGGTTGTCGACTGTCTGCCGCAGCAGGTCGCCGAGGAACATCACCGTCACGCGGCGGAACCAGCGCGTGCGCCAGGCATCGGAGCCTGCCGCGGCGCGGTAGATGTCGAAGGCGACCGTCTTGTGCTCGAGCTCTTCGGCGCTGTGCCACAGCCACATGGTGCGCAGGCGAGGCTCGGCGCCATCGAGCACCTCGGGATGGGCCAGCAGCCATTCGGCGAACATGGCCGTGAAGTGCTCGGTCGCTGCGGTCACCGCCAGTGCATGGCGCGGATCGGCGCCTTCCATCAGCGCGAGCCGGCGGCTGGCACGCTCGCTCCAGCGGTCGACCAGGCCCTGGTCCTGCAAATGGCCGTTGAACAGCGAATGGATGCGCCGGTGCGTCGCTTCCTGTCCGATGAAGCCGCGCACTTCTTCTCGGTGCCTGTCCTGCAGGTCGAGCGGGAGCGCCGCGAGGGCGTCGCGCACCGCATCGATGAAGAACTGCTCGCCAAAAGGGAAGCTCATCGACAAGGCATTGAAGAAGGCGGTGGAGAATGCATCGCCCCCGCACCAGTTGCGCCCGAACGGCGTCTGCAGGTCGATCAGGAGGCGGCGAACCACGAGTCCGGTCATGAAACCATCCTTTGGAATTGAATTGGTACATTGGCGTACCAAGTGCGAGGATGGTGCCGGTGATCGTTGGTACCGTCAAGTACCATTGCGTAGGAAATGTGCAATCCATGAGCAGCATCGCGATTGAAACAGCGTCCCCGGCGGGCACCGCCAACGATCCGGCCCATGCGCACTACGGCCGGTTGCTCGAAGGCATGGCGCAGGCGGTCGCGGCCAAGGGCTATGCGGACACGACCATTGCCGACATCGTGCGCGAGGCGGCGGTGTCACGGCGCACCTTCTATGAGCATTTCACGACCAAGGCCGAATGCCTGGTAGCGCTCTACGAGGCTGCGAGCAAGCTCGCGCTGCGGGCGGTCGACGAGGCCTTCGATCCGTCGCAGCCCTGGCATGCGCAGGTGGAGCGCGCGATCACCGCGTACTTCCAATACCTCGCGCAGGACCCGGCGCTGCTGCGCACGCTGTTCGTCGAGATCCTCGGCCTCGGCATGCCGGGGCTCGCGGCCCGGCGGCGGGTCAACGGCGAGATCGCGCGCTTCATCCAGGCCGCGATCAACGGCAGCGGCGGCGCCGACGGCCGGCCGAGCGCGCACCTGACGGGCGAGATGGCCATGACGGTCGTGGGTGGCATCAACGAACTGGTGCTGCAGGCGATCGAGGAGGATCGCGTCGGCGAACTCGAGCGCCTGGTCGAGCCGGCCACGCGCCTGGTGCGGGCGGTGGCGGCGGAGAGCGCGCGGTAGCAGCGCGGGCAGCGGGCTCAGGCCGGCTGGCGCTGGGCCGGATCGTAGAAGAACTGTTCTTCGGCGATGCGCTCGCCTTCCCAGCGCTGCCAGGCGAGCTCTTCCATGCGCATCGCCTTGCCGTTCTTGAAGCGGAACTCGAAGATCCAGCGAATCACCACGTGGTCGCCGTTCACGAACACCGGCCGCACGCAGGTCGAGGCGACGGAAGCTGTGCGCTCGAGCACCGCCTGCTCGTGGGCGACCAGCGCGCGGCGGCCGCGCCGGGGCTCGGCCTGGTTCTCGCGCATGGTCGCGTCTTCGGTGTAGTAGTCCTCGATCGCGCGTGCATGGGCGCCGCCCTGCACGGCGGCGATGAAGGCCTCGAGCCGTTCTGGCGTGGGCATCAGCTATGGAACTTGACCACCAGCGGCACGATCAGCAGCGCCACGATGTTGATGATCTTGATCAGCGGGTTCACCGCGGGGCCGGCCGTGTCCTTGTAGGG
>CAMLCW010000448.1 GCA_946478645.1 uncultured Variovorax sp. | reverse complement strand
CGACCTGGGCTCGAACCAGGGACCTACGGATTAACAGTCCGGCGCTCTACCGACTGAGCTATCGAGGAACAAGCCTCAGATTATAGCGTGATTTTTCGAGGCTTTCGAGCAGGTGAACCGGAGCGCGCAAATTTCCAAGAAAATTTTTGCGGCCGCGGCGTCAGAGCGCCACGCTCAGCCCGAGCCGCAGCGTGCGCGGCGCGCCGGGGAACAGATAGACGTGGCCGAACTGGTAGGGCGACTCCTTCCAGTAGCGCCGGTCGAACAGGTTGTCGATGGCGATGCTCCAGTTCGTCTGCATGCCGCGCACGCGCGTCTCGTACCGCAGCGCGGCATCGACGCGGGTCCATGACGGCAGCGCGACGGAACCATCGGGCAGCACGTTGCGCCGGCCTTCGTGCGAGAGTTGCCCGAGCAGTTCGAGGCCCGGCACCGCGGCGACGCGGTAGGCGGCCTGCGCGCGCAGCACCTGTTTCGGCACGTTGGTCGGCGCGCGGCCGTTGGTGGCGGGTTCGTCGATGCTGCCGTGGCGCTTGGCGTCGATCAGCGTCACGCTGCCGCCGAGCCGCCAGGCTCCGGCGGTCCATTGCGCGCCGGCCTCGAGCCCGCGGTGCACTGCGCTGCCGTCGTAGCGGCCTTCGCAGGGCGTGGTGCCGAGCCGGTTGCAGGCGTCGAGATTGGTCATCGGGCGCCGGATGTCGAACCAGGCGAGCTGCCAGTTGAAGGCCTCGGTGCCGCCCTTGAGACCGAGCTCCCATTGGCGCGAGGCCAGCGCGGGCAGCGCCTCGCCCGCGTTGGTGTATTGCGAGCTCTTGTTCGGCACCACCTGCGACTCCACGCCCTTGCCCCAGCTCGCATAGGCCAGCAGGCCCGGCTGGATGGCGTAGCTCGCGGCGATCCACGGCGTGGTGATGCCGTCCTTGTAGCCCGTGGGCCGCGTGCCGTCGGTGCGCACGCTGTCGCGGTCGAGCCGCGTGTGGCGCACGCCGAGCCATGTGGTGAAGCGGCTGTTCCAGCGGATCGCATCCTGCACCGAGAGTTCGGTCGCGCGCTCGTCGCGGTTCGTGTTGGCGTCGGTCAGCGTCGGGTCCGGCGGCACCACAGCGGTGGCCAGGATGTTGCCCGTGCCCACGTAGTTGTAGGCCTGGTCCTGGAAGCGGTTGCGCACGCGGCTCGCGAGCAGGCCGAAGCCGAGTTCGTGCCGCACGCTGCCGGTGCTGATGTTGCCCTTGAGGTTCAGGCTGCCCGCGGTCTGCGTGCGGCGCTCGTTCTCGCTGCGGAAGTCGTAGAAGTCGAAGCTGCCGTCGCTGCAGTAGCGGTCGTAGTTGCCTTCGGCGCCGCAGCCGAAGGCATAAGCCAGCCGGTCGTCGGTCTTGAGCCGCTGTTGCCCGATTTGCGCGCTCCAGCGCCAGTCGGCATCGATCGCCTGGCTGAAGCGCACGCTGCCGGTCAGCGCGTTGAATTCCGAGGGCTGCGACCAGGGCTGGTTGTTGAGGTTGATCTTCGGGTCGACCGGCGCCGGCAGTGCAGGGCCGAGCAGGCTGAACCCGTTCTGGCTCGGCTGGGTCTTGTGGCTGCGCTCGACCTCGAACTCGAGCACCGAATCGCGCGTGATACGCCAGTCGCCCGCGAGTGCGAACAGGTTGCGGTTGCCGTCGAGGTTGCGCGCGAGCGGCTTGAGGTTCTCGCCCGCGACGTTGAGCCGCCAGCCGAACTCGCGCCGCGCGCCGAAGCGCCCGCCGAGGTCGAGCGCGCCGAGCACGCTGCCGCGGCTCGCGGTCTCGATGCGCACATTGCGCAGGTCCTGCTCGGTCGGGCGCTTGACCACGTAGTTGACGAGCCCGCCCGGCGCGCTGGTGCCGGCCTGGATGCCGCTGGTGCCGCGCAATATCTCGATGCGCTCCTTGTTGTCGAGCGCGATCGTGGTCTCGGCGCTGATCGGCAGGCCCTCGCGCCGGTAGTTGTAGCGGTTGTCGAGCACGAAGCCGCGCACGCTGAGGTAGTCCCAGTAGCCGGCCGAGTTGTAGGCGTCGGTGACCGAGGCATCGAACTGCGCCAGGTCCGACAGGCGCCGCGCGCCGCTCGCACGCAGCTGCGCGCTGTCGACCACGGTGGCCGAGAGCGGCAGCTCGCGCAGCGGCACGTCGCCGAAGCCGCTGATCTCCGCTTGCGGCGCGGCTGTACCTTCGACCACGGTGATCGCCGGAAGCTCGGTGGCGGGTTGCTGTTGTGCCTGCGTACCGCTGGCCGCGGCCAGCAGCCACAGCGCGGAAACGGTGGCGGCCTTCATGCGGCGGCGCTGCCGAGTGCGGCCATCCATTGCGCTGCCGTGGCCTCTGGGTCATCGGCCGCGACCAGTGCGCGCACTACGGCCACCGAGCCGACGCCGGTGGCCAGCACTTCGGGCAGGCGCAGCGCGTCGATGCCGCCGATCGCCACCTGCGGATAGCCGCGCATCAACCGCGCATAGGCCGCAAGGCGCGCCACGCCCTGGGGCGCGGTCGCCATCTTCTTGAGCGTGGTCGGGTAGACCGCACCCATCGCGATGTAGCTCGGGCTGACGGCATCGGCGCGCACCATCTCGGCGTAGCCGTGCGTGCTCACGCCGAGCCGCAGGCCCGAGTCGCGGATCTGCCGGACCTGCTCGGGCGCGAGCGCATCGAGGTCTTCCTGCCCCAGGTGCACGCCGTAGGCTCCCGCCGCGATGGCTGCCTGCCAGTGGTCGTTGATGAAAAGCATGGCGGCCGTGTCGCGCGCGGCGTCGACGGCGGCCTGCACTTCACGTTCGACGGCGGCGGCATCGTCCGACTTGAAGCGCAGCTGCACTGTCGGCACCCCGGCACGCGCCATGCGGCCGACCCACTGCGCATCGGGCAGCACGGCATAGAGGCCGAGCCGCTCGGGGCAGGGCGCGAAGGCGTCGTCGCGTGCCGCGGGCGGGAAGGGGCGCAGGCCGAAGTCGGCCGGCGTGCAGGGCCAATGGTCGGCGTCGAAGGCACTTGTTCGCAGGGCCTGCGCCTGCCAGGCGCGCGCCAGGCATTCGGCGTCGACCTCGATGAAGCCGAGCGCAGCGCAGGCCTGCTTGGCGCCGCGGTACACCGGAGCGTCGGACGAGAAATGGCTGGCCGACACGGGCGCGGCCGTGGCGGCGCCGAAGCGCAGTCCGTGGGCCGCGACGATGGCCTGCGCGACGCTGCGCGCATCAGGGGTTTGGAGAGTGTTCATGCCGTGTGATGCCAGAAAGGGGTGCCGAGCACCGGTGTGCTCGGCTGGGCCGCGTCTTGCGCCGCCATGGCGCCCGCGCGGTGGGCGGTGCGGCCGGCCTGCACCGCGTCGGCGAAGGCGCCGGCCATCGCGACCGGGTCCTGCGCGAGTGCGACCGCAGTGTTGAGCAGCACGCCGTCGTAGCCCCATTCCATGACCTGGCAGGCATGCGAGGGCAGGCCCAGGCCGGCATCGACCAGCATCGGCACGTCGAGCCGCTCGCGCAGCACCTGCAGCGCGTAAGGGTTGACGGGGCCGCGGCCGGTGCCGATGGGCGCGGCCCAGGGCATCACGGCCTGGCAGCCGACGTCGACCAGACGCTGGCAAAGCACGAGGTCCTCGGTGCAGTAGGGCAGCACCTGGAAGCCGTCGCGGATCAGCTGCGAGGCCGCATCGACGAGGTTCAGCGTGTCGGGCTGCAGCGTGTAGTCGTCGCCGATCAGCTCGAGCTTGATCCAAGGCGTGTCGAACAGTTCGCGCGCCATCTGCGCGGTGGCGATAACTTCCTGCACGCTATGGCAGCCCGCGGTGTTGGGCAGCACCGGCACCGCAAGCCGCCGCAGCAGCTCCCAGAAGCCGTTGCCGAGCTCGCTGTTGCCCGAGCCCTGGCTGGCCGTCTGGCGGCGCAGCGAGGCCGTGAGCATGGCGGG
>CAMLCW010000447.1 GCA_946478645.1 uncultured Variovorax sp. | reverse complement strand
CGACGACCAGCAGGACCCGATCGCCGACTCGGCGCGCGCGATCCTCGACGGCCACGTGGTGCTCTCGCGCACGCTGGCCGAGGCCGGCCACTATCCGGCCATCGACATCGAGGCCTCGATCAGCCGCGCGATGACCTCGCTGATCCCGCCGTCGCAGTTCGACACCGTGCGCCGCTTCAAGCAGGCGCTGTCGCGCTACCAGCGCAACCGCGACCTGATCAGCGTCGGCGCCTACGCGGCCGGCCACGATCCGCAGCTCGACCAGGCGATCGCGCTCTATCCGCGCATCGAGGCCTTCCTGCAGCAGCCGATGCACGAGCGCTGCGGCTATGCCGACGCGATCGCGCGCATGGCCGGCATCTTCCAGGCCCCCTGAACCTCCACCCACAGGAACCACGCATGGCGCACAAACTTCCGCTCGACACGCTCACCGACTTGGCGCGCACCAAGGCCGACGACGCCGCCCGCCAGCTCGGCGTGCTGCAGAACGCGCAGGTCAGCGCGCGCGAGAAGCTCGACCTGCTGCTGCAGTACCGCCAGGACTACAGCGAACAGCTCGACCTGCTGATGCAGGGCGGCCTGCCGTCGGCGCAGTGGCACAACTACCGCAACTTCCTGGCCACGCTTGAGGGCGCGATCCAGCAGCAGCGCGCCATCGTGGCGCAGGCCGCGAGCCGGCTCGACCTGGGCCGCAGCGAATGGCAGCACCACAAGCGGCGCCTCAACTCCTTCGATGCGCTGGCCGAGCGGCTGCGCCGGCAGGAGCAGGCGGCCGGTGCGCGCCGCGAGCAGCGCGACAGCGACGAGCGCGCAGCGCGCAAGTTCTTCGACCGCGCGGTCCAACCGACATCCTGAGTCTTTTTTTCTCGCCATGCCCCCTTCCATCGCTCCTTCCTTCGGCCCCGGCGCGGCCGCCTCGGCAGCCTCGTCCCACAGTGCCTCGGGTGCGCGCGGCCGCAGCGCCGACGAACCCGACGGCAGCAATTTCCATGCAGTGCTGAACCGCTCGCGCGGCGGCGGCAGCAGCAGCAACGCGCCGACAGCCGGGGATGCATCCGCACTCGAAGGCGCGGTGCGCCGCAAGCCTGGACGGGGTGCCAACCGTGGTGAGGAACTTCCGGCCGAACCACTGCCGCTGGCCTTCTTCGCACCGCTGCCCGGAAGCCTGCCGGCCGCGCGGTTGCCGGCCGATGCGCCGGCTGCCGCACGCGGCGTGCAGGCCGGCGCACCCGGGCTGGTGGCCGATGCCGCTGCAGCCGATCTGCCAGCGGCAGAAGCCGGCGCGGCCGTGACAGCGGTCGTTGAAGCAGCGAGCAGCACCCCGACGCCATCTGCCGACGAACCCGCTCGAGCCCTGCCGCAGGCGAACGGCGACGAGGCCCAACCCGTTGCACAGGCATCCGCCGGCCTGCCTGCGGATGCCATCGCGCCGCCGACGGCGACGGACGCCGAAGCGGCCGTCCCGGCGCCGACCGCCGACGCCACGCGCACTGCGGCACGGAGCGATGCCGCGGACGAGCTGCCCGTTGCGGCGCCGGACGACATCGCGGCGACGTCGACCGCCGCCGACCTCGCGCTGCGCGCCACCGAGCCGCCGGCACAGGGCCCCTCGACGCCCGCCGCCTCCTTGACGCTCGGCCTGCCGCCGGCGATGCCGGCCGAGGGCATGCGCACCACCCCGCCGCCGGCCTCGGTCCACACGCCCACGCTCATGGTCGAGCCTTCGGTCGGCAGCGAGGCATGGGGCCGCGCCATCGGCCAGCAGATGCTGCGCATGAGCGCCGCGGGCTACCAGGTGGCCGAGTTGAACCTCAACCCGGCCGGCCTCGGCCCGCTCAAGGTGACGCTCTCGATGGCCGACAACCAGGCGCAGGCGATGTTCTTCTCGGCCCACGAGAGCGTGCGCCGCGCGGTCGAGGCGGCGCTGCCGCAGCTGCGCGCGAGCATGGCCGACAACGGCATCAGCCTGGGCCAGGCCTCGGTCGGTGCCGAGGCGCACCCCTCGCCCGGACAGGGCGGCGCCTTCGGCCAGGACGCGCAGCAGCAGCAACAGCAGCAGGCGTTGGCGCGCCGCGCGAACCTCCCGGCCTTCGGCGTCGAACCCGGCGCTGCCGCGGCACAGCCCACGGCGCCCGCCGCCGCGCCGCGCAGGCCTGACGCCGCCGTCGACACCTTCGCCTGAACACCCTCGCCTGAAGCGAACGCGGGATCTGAGGCCTTTTTCCGCGCTTGATCAGCCCTTCGCTTGCCGCTCGCCTGGCAAAAAATAGCCCGAACCCGATTCGCTCCGCAGCTAGCTCCCAACATGGCCACCAGTCCTACCGCCGCAATCCCGACCGTTCCCCCCGCCACCGGCCGTTCATCGAAACTGGTGATCGTGCTCCTGAGCGTTGCGCTGGCCGCCGTGCTGACCGGCGGCGGCGTGTACTACCTGATGAGCCAGCGCGAGGCTGCGCCGGACGCGGCCGCCGCACCGGCGGTCGTCGTGCCCGAGAAGCCGATCTTCGTCACGCTCGAGCCGCTCACGGTGAACGTGCGCGGCGACGGCCGCCCGCGCTTCCTGCATGTGGGCATCGCGCTCAAGGTGCGTGACGAGCCGACCAAGACGCGCGTCGTCGAGTTCATGCCCGAGGTGCGCAGCCGGCTCCTGCTGCTGCTGTCGAACCGCCCGCCCGAGTCGCTCGTCACCACGGACGACAAGGCCCGGCTCGCCGAGGAGATCCGCTTCGAACTGAGCCGCCCCCTCGGCGCCGGCAGCCCGCCGCAGGACATCGCCAGCGTCTCCTTCAACACCTTCATGGTGCAGTAACCCCTCTCACGAACCCGCGATCCATGGCCTATGAACAAGTGCTCTCCCAGGACGAGGTCGACGCGCTGCTGCAGGGCGTCACCGGCGGCGGGAGCGAGCAGAACGACGGCGCGGCGAACAGCGCGGACGGCCTGCCGGTCTACAACCTCGGTGCGCCCGACCGCGTGGTGCGCGGGCGCATGCACACGCTCGAGGTCATCAACGAGCGTTTTGCGCGCCACCTGCGCAGCTCGCTCTTGAACTTCATGCGCCGCAGCCCCGACATCTCCGTCGGGCCGGTCCACATCCAGCAGTACGGCGAGTTCGTGCGGCACCTGCCGGTGCCCGCCAACATCAACATGCTGCACCTGAAGCCGCTGCGCGGCACGGCGCTGTTCGTGTTCGACCCGAAGCTGGTGTTCCTGGTGGTCGACAACCTGTTCGGCAGCGACGGCCGCTACCACGTGCGCGTGGAAGGCCGCGACTTCACGCGCACCGAGCAGCGCATCATCAAGCGCCTGCTGAACCTCACGCTGCAGTGCTATGGCGACGCCTGGCAGCCGGTGTACCCGCTCGCCTTCGACTACGTGCGCGCCGAGATGCACGGCAAGCTCGCGAACATCGTCGCGCCCAACGAGGTGGTGATCAACACCACGCTGCAGATCGAGTTCGGCCCGGTCGGCGGCTTCCTGCACGTGTGCATTCCCTATTCGATGATCGAGCCGATCCGCGACCTGCTCTCCAACCCGGTGCAGGACGAGATCGAGGTCGACAAGCGCTGGGTGCGCCAGATGTCGCAGCAGATGCAGAGCGCCGACGTCGAGCTCACCGCCGAATTCATCAAGCTGCCCTCGACCATCGGCGAGGTGCTCGCGCTGCAGGCCGGCGACGTGCTGCCGATCGAACTGCCCGCGTCGATCACCGCGCGCGTGGACGGCATTCCGGTCATGGAATGCGGCTACGGCGTGTCGAACGAACGCTATGCGCTGCGCGTGCTGCAGATGATCTCCCACCAAGACAGCGATCCGAAGAACGACCATGACTGACAACACCTCCTCCACCAGCGACGCGGACGATTGGGCCAGCGCGCTGGCCGAGCAGACCGCCGCGTCTGCACCGGCGCCGGC
>CAMLCW010000446.1 GCA_946478645.1 uncultured Variovorax sp. | reverse complement strand
CCACCGAGATCTACACTCTTTCCCTACACGACGCTCTTCCGATCTCCGGCGCCGCAGCCGGCGAGCAGTTCGCGCATCAAGGTCCGCACGCGCGCCAGCACTACGCCCGGGCCATCGCGCACGTCGGCCGGCTCTTCGTGCTGCGCCAGCACCGTGAGGTCGGGCCGCAGCACGGCCACGTCGAGGCTGGTGGCGCCGATGTCGATGCCGACCAGCACGCCGAGCCCGGCGTGCAGCTGCAGGTTCTCGGCACGCCGCCCGCCCGAGGAGCGCTGCAGGCCCGCTTCGGCGAGCAGGCCCTGGTCGACAAGGCCCGCGATCAGCGCGTTGGCCTTGCTCTTGGAGAAACCGAGCTGCTCGGCCATGGCATGGCGCGAGCCGCCGGCCGACCAGAAGGTCGTTTCCAGCAGCCGCATTTCATCGGCGGTAATGCCACTCCAGCGTGCCACGCGCGTGATGTCTCCGGTGTTCTCTTGTCGTCTGGCGGCGAATACTAGGCGCGCGGCTTCAGCCAGACAAGGCTTAACTTCGATCAATTTCAGGCCGAAGCTGGTTTTGTTCGGAGTGCCATAGACCCAGACGCCAAAAAGCCGCCCGAAGGCGGCTTTTTGGAGGCTCGACCCGAAATGGTCGGCAGCCGGCTTACTTCTTCTGCCGGTACTTGCGCAGTGCCGCGATCTGCGCGGCCATCACCGCGAGCTCGGATTGCGCGAGCGCAATGTCGATGTCGCTCTTGGCGTTCTTCAGCGCCTCTTCGGCTGCGGCACGGGCCTGATTGGCCTTCTCGTCGTCGAGGTCCTTGCCGCGGATCGCGGTGTCGGACAGCACGGTAACGGTGTCGGGCTGCACTTCGAGGATGCCGCCAGCCACGAAGACGAATTCCTCGCCGCCGTCGGCCGTCTCGATGCGCACCGCACCAGGGCGGATGCGCGTGATCAGCGGGGTGTGGCGCGGGTAGATGCCGAGCTCGCCGGCTTCACCGGGCAGCGCGACGAACGTGGCCTCGCCCGAGAAGATCGACTCTTCCGCGCTGACCACGTCGACGTGAATGGTGTTTGCCATGTGCGTTCCTGCGCCGCCTTAGGCGACCTTCTTGGCCTTCTCGAAAGCCTCGTCGATGGTGCCGACCATGTAGAACGCCTGCTCGGGCAGGTGGTCGGCTTCGCCGTTCACGATCATCTTGAAGCCGCGGATGGTTTCCGACAGCGGCACGTACTTGCCGGGCGAGCCCGTGAACACTTCGGCCACGTGGAACGGCTGCGACAGGAAACGCTGGATCTTGCGGGCACGGGCCACGGCCAGCTTGTCCTCGGGCGCGAGTTCGTCCATGCCGAGAATCGCGATGATGTCGCGCAGTTCCTTGTAGCGCTGCAGCGTGCCCTGCACGGCGCGGGCCACGTTGTAGTGTTCTTCGCCGACCACGTTCGGGTCGAGCTGGCGCGAGGTCGAGTCCAGCGGGTCCACGGCGGGGTAGATACCGAGCGAGGCGATGTCACGCGACAGCACCACGGTCGAGTCCAGGTGGGCGAAGGTCGTGGCGGGCGACGGGTCGGTCAAGTCGTCGGCTGGCACGTACACGGCCTGGATGGAGGTGATCGAGCCGACCTTGGTCGACGTGATCCGCTCCTGCAGGCGGCCCATTTCCTCGGCCAGCGTCGGCTGGTAGCCCACGGCGGAAGGCATGCGGCCCAGCAGTGCCGACACTTCGGTACCGGCCAGCGTGTAGCGGTAGATGTTGTCCACGAAGAACAGCACGTCGCGGCCTTCGTCGCGGAACGACTCGGCGATCGTCAGGCCGGTCAGCGCCACGCGCAGACGGTTGCCCGGAGGCTCGTTCATCTGGCCGTAAACCATGGCCACCTTCGAGTCCTCGAGCTTCTCGAGGTTCACGACGCCGGAATCGGCCATCTCATGATAGAAGTCGTTGCCTTCGCGGGTACGCTCACCGACGCCGGCGAACACCGACAGGCCCGAGTGCGCCTTGGCGATGTTGTTGATGAGTTCCATCATGTTCACGGTCTTGCCCACGCCGGCGCCACCGAACAGGCCCACCTTGCCGCCCTTGGCGAACGGGCACACCAGGTCGATCACCTTGATGCCGGTTTCGAGCAGGTCTTGCGAGGGCGAGAGTTCGTCGTACGCAGGGGCCTTGCGGTGGATCGAAGCGGTGAGCTCCTGGCCGACCGGGCCGCGTTCGTCGATGGGCGAGCCCAGCACGTCCATGATGCGGCCGAGCGTGGCCTTGCCGACGGGCACCGTGATGGGGGCGCCGGTGTTGGTGACCATCAGGCCGCGGCGCAGGCCGTCGGACGAGCCGAGCGCAATGGTGCGCACCACGCCGTCGCCGAGCTGCTGCTGCACTTCGAGGGTCAGCGCGCTGCCCTCGAGCTTCAAGGCGTCGTACACCTTGGGCATCTGGTCACGCGGGAACTCCACGTCGACCACGGCGCCGATACATTGGACAATTTTTCCTTCAGCCATGGCGTTTCCTTCTGGATCTCAATAATGTTGCGACAGGTTCTTGCAGAAGCGTCCTTGTGCCATTGCGGGCCGCTTTTGCAAGAATGCCGGCCAGGCCGGCACCCTTGATTTCAGGTCGGTGCGATCAGACCCCGGCCGCCGCTGCGGCGCCGGACACGATTTCGGACAGCTCCTTCGTGATGCCGGCCTGGCGGGTCTTGTTGTAGACCAGCTTGAGCTCGTTGATCACGTTGCCGGCGTTGTCGGTCGCGGCCTTCATGGCCACCATGCGCGCCGAGTGCTCGGAAGCCATGTTCTCGGCCACGGCCTGGTAGACCAGCGACTCCACGTAGCGCACCAGCAGCTCGTCGATGACGCTCTCGGGATCGGGCTCGTAGATGTAGTCCCACGAGTGCTGCCCTTCGTTCACCTGGAGCGAATCCGCCGCCAGCGGCAGCAGGTGTTCGACCACCGGCTCCTGCTTGATGGTGTTGATGAACTTCGTGTAGCACAGGTACACGGCCGACAGCTTGCCTTCGGCGTACGCGTCGAGCAGGGTCTTGACCGGCCCGATGAGCTTGTCGAGATGCGGCGTGTCGCCCAGGTGGGTGACGTTCGCAACGACGCGCGCACCCACGCGGTTCAGGAAACCCAGGCCCTTGCTGCCGATGGCCACCGTTTCGATCGCGACGCCCGCGGCCTGCGCTTCCCGCAGCTTGCCGGTAACGGCGCGCAGCAGGTTGGTGTTCAAGCCACCGCACAGGCCCTTGTCGCTCGTCACGATGATGAAGCCGATGGCTTTCGCCTCGTTGGTCTTCATGAACGTGTGGACGTACTCGGGATTCGCCTGGCCCAGGTTCGCCGCGATGTTGCGGATCTTTTCGCTGTAGGGGCGCGCGGCGCGCATGCGCTCCTGCGCCTTGCGCATCTTGGAGACCGAAACCATCTCCATGGCCTTGGTGATCTTCTTGGTGTTTTCCACCGATTTGATCTTGCCGCGAATCTCTTTACCTGCAGCCATTTATGAGCTCCTGAACTTCTTCCCGGCGCGGCCTGCGGCCGCTTCGGGGGTGGACCAATTCATCAGGCGAACGACTTCTTGAACGCGGTGATCGCGCTCGTCAGTTCGGCCTCGGCGTCCTTGTCGAGTGCCTTGGCTTGTTCGATCTTGTCGAGCAGGGCCGCGTGGCTGGTCTTCAGGAACTGATGCAGGCCGTGCTCGAAGGCGAGAACCTTCTTGACGTCCAGGTCGTCCATGAAGCCCTTGTTCACCGCGAACAGCGTGGCGCCCATCAGCGAGATCGGCAGCGGGCTGTACTGGGCCTGCTTGAGCAGTTCGGTCACGCGGGCACCGCGGTCGAGCTGCTTGCGGGTGGCTTCGTCCAGATCGGAAGCGAACTGCGCGAACGCAGCCAGCTCGCGGTACTGCGCGAGGTCGGTACGGATACCGCCCGACAGGCCCTT
>CAMLCW010000445.1 GCA_946478645.1 uncultured Variovorax sp. | reverse complement strand
GGCGGGCTAGACTCGACCCGAGACAAATGTGAAAGGCGCCAGCGCGGCGCCCGAACCGGCCGGAGGTGGCGCATGCGGATTCTGATTGCGGAGGATGACCAGGTGCTGGCCGACGCCCTGCTGCGCAGCCTGCGCACTTCGGGCGCGGCGGTCGACCACGTGGCGAACGGATCGCAGGCCGATACCGCGCTCATGACGCACAACGAATTCGACCTGCTGATCCTCGACCTCGGCCTGCCGAGCCTGCACGGCATCGAGATCCTCAAGCGGCTGCGCGCGCGCGGTTCGCAGCTGCCGGTGCTGGTGCTCACCGCGGCCGACAGCGTCGAGGAGCGCGTCAAGGGCCTCGACCATGGCGCCGACGACTACATGGCCAAGCCGTTCAGCCTGCAGGAGCTCGAGGCACGCGTGCGGGCGCTCACGCGCCGCGGCATGGGCGCCACCAGCAACACCATTCGCCACGGCCCGCTGGTCTACGATCAGGCCGGCCGCGTGGCGACGATCGACGGCAAGATGGTCGAGCTCTCGGCGCGCGAGCTCGGCCTGCTCGAAGTGCTGCTGCAGCGCGCCGGCCGCCTCGTCAGCAAGGACCAACTCGTGGAGCGCCTCTGCGAATGGGGTGAAGAAGTGAGCCTCAACGCCATCGAGGTCTACATCCACCGGCTGCGCAAGAAGATCGAGAAGGGGCCGGTGCGCATCGCGACGGTGCGCGGGCTGGGCTACTGCCTCGAGAAGATTCAGGGTTGATGGGGCGGCCCGAAAGCCGGGAGCGGGCTTGAAACTCTTCCAGCGCGCACAGCGCTCCCTCTTCGGCGAGATCCTCGACTGGATGCTCACGCCGCTGCTGCTGCTGGTGCCCGTGAGCATCGGCGTGACCTGGCTCGTGGCGCAGGGCATCGCGAATGCGCCGTTCGACCGGGCGCTCGAATACAACGTCCAGACGCTGGCACGGCTCGTCACGATGCAGCAGGGCCAAACGGCGTTCGTGCTGCCGCAGCCCGCGCGTGAGATCCTGCGCGCCGACGGCGCGGACCGCGTCTACTACCAGGTGCTCGACAGCCACGGCAAGCTATTGAGCGGCGAGGCCGACGTACCGCACCCCAGCTTCGACGAGCCGCCGGTTGCGGGCGTGGTGATGTTGCGCAATGGGCAGATGCGCGGCCGGGAGGTGCGCGTGGCGTCGCTCTGGCTGGCCGGCAGCGACGATGCGGCGCCCGCGCTGCTGCAGGTGGCTGAGACGCGCGAGAAGCAGTCGATCCTTGCAACCGAGATCATCAAGGGCGTGCTGCTGCCGCAGTTCGCGATCCTGCCGCTCGCGGTGCTGTTGATCTGGCTGGCGCTGGTGCGCGGCATCAAGCCGCTGTCGGTGGTGGAGGCGCGCATCCGCGAGCGGCGCCCGGGCGACCTGAGCCCGCTCGACGAGTCGTCGGTGCCGCTCGAGGTGGTGCCGCTGGTTTCCTCGGTCAACGAACTGCTCGACAAGCTCAACGACTCGATCCACACGCAGAAGCGCTTCCTGGCCGACGCGGCGCACCAGCTCAAGACGCCGCTCGCGGGCCTGCGCATGCAGGCCGACCTGGCGCAGCGCGAAGGCGCCAATGCCGACGAGCTCAAGCAATCGCTCAAGCAGATCGGCCGTGCCAGCGTGCGCGCCACCCACACGGTGAACCAGCTGCTCTCGCTCGCGCGCGCCGAAAGCACCGGCGCGGGCACCGCGCGCCAGCCCTGCGACCTGGCACGGCTTTTGATCGAGGTGGTGCGCGAGGCGGTGCCGCGCGCGATCGAAAAACGTGTCGACCTGGGTTATGACGGCGCCCAGCCGGGCGCGCCTGGCGTCGTGGTCGAAGGCAACCCGACCCTGCTGAAGGAGCTGGCGCGCAACCTGCTCGACAACGCGATCAACTACACGCCCTCCACCGACGAGCGCCCGGGCGTCATCACCGCACGCGTGCTGGCGGACCCTTTCGGCCAGGTGGTGCTGCTGCAGGTGGAGGACAACGGGCCCGGCATCGCCGAAGCCGATCGCGAGCTCGTGTTCGAGCCCTTCTACCGCGTGCTGGGCAACGAGGCCGACGGTTCGGGGCTGGGCCTGCCGATCGTGCGCGAGATCGCCAACCTGCACCATGCGCAGGTGAAGCTCGAGGATGCGCACCCCGAGCGGCAGCCGCCCGGCGCGCGCTTCACGGTGCGTTTCGAAGGCGAGGCCGCGGCGCCCTGAGCGCCGACGCCGACGCCACCGCCGTCAGGGCGCGGCGCTGCCGCCGTCCTTGCGGATCTGGAGCCACTCGGGATGGACCTGGCGCGCAAGACGGTGCGGCTCGCGCTCGTCGAGGCTCGCCGGTGCCAGGCCGAAACCCGCGAGGTCGCCGCGCGACCAGAGCCAGTAGCCGATGTTGGCGAGCACCAGCACGGCGAGAACAAGGCGCAGCTTCATGGCGAGCGGGCCGCGGTCAGATCGCCATCCCGCGCGGGCGCACGCTGACCTCGTCGCTCGAGATCATCTGCAGCCCCTCGGCGGTGCGCACCTGGAGTTCGCCACCCCAGGCCACGCCCTCGCACAGGCCGGCCGTGCCGTCGCTGAGCTGGACCTCGCGTCCGCGCAGTGCATCGCGTGCGGCAAAACGTTCGGCAAAGGGCGCGAAGCCCCGCGCCTCGAAGTCCTGCACGCTGCGCACCAGCGGCGCGGCCAGTTCGGCCAGCACCTCGGGCGCACGCGCGTCAGGGCGCCACTGGCGCAGCCACGCGGGCGGCGTGCGCATGCCGTCGCCGTCGCGCGGACCGATGTTGATGCCGATGCCGATCACGACGTAGCGCGCCGGCGCCGGCGCGCCTTGCGGCATGGCGGTTTCGATCAGGATGCCGACGAGCTTGCGGTCGTCCACCCAGAGGTCGTTGGGCCATTTGAGCGCGACCTTCGCCGCGCCCGTGGGATCGAGGCTCTCGGCCACGCTCACGCCGACCGCGAGCGACAGCCCCGACCAGTCGCGCGGCGCGAGCGGCAGGGCTAGCGAGAACATGAGCGACGAGGGGCCGTCGCTGCCGCCCTGCCCTTGCGCGCTCTGCCAGGCGCGCCCGAGGCGGCCGCGCCCCGCGGTCTGGTGCTCGGCCACCAGCAGCACGGGCGCGGTGCGGCCCGCGCGCGCACGGCGCATCAGTTCGGCATTGGTGGAATCGATCTCGGCCGCGATCTCTACGCCAAAGCCCGGCAGCAGCGGCGCCACGGCGGCGACGATGCGGTCTTCGAACCAGGCGGCCGTGGTGCGCATGCGTCAGGCTTCCTTGGTCTTGCCGGATTTCTTTTTGTCTGCCTTCTTGTCGGCTTTCTTGTCCGCCTTCTTTTCAGCCTTTTTATCGGCCTTCTTGGCCTTTTTCTTCTTCTTGTTTTTTTTCTTTTTTTCCTCGTCTTCGTCCTTTGGCGTCAGCAGCGTGCCGCGGCAATTCTCCGAACCGCACCAGCACGGAAACTCCGACAGCAGCTTCGGCGTATAGGGCTCGTCGATGATCAGGCCGTAGTCGTAGTTGAGCTCTTCTCCTGCAGCGATGTTGCGCAGCGCCTTGATATAAACGCGCCCATCGACCTCGTCGGCCTCGCAGTTCGGATCGCACGAATGGTTGATCCAGCGCGCGGCGTTGCCGTCGACGTTGCCGTCGATCACGCGGCCGTCGTCGATGTGGAAATAGAAGGTGTGGTTCGGCTGGGCGGGGTCGTGCGGATGGCGGCGCAGTGCCTCCTTCCAGCTGATGACTTCGCCCTTGTATTCGATCAGCGTCTCGCCTTCCGCGATGTCCTGGACGGCGAAGACGCCGTTGCCATGGACGGTGGAACGCCGCGTCTGGATGCGGCGGCCGCCGGAAGGGGTGGATTT
Organism: uncultured Variovorax sp.; assembly: GCA_946478645.1. Next base: position 77 of record CAMLCW010000445.1, on the reverse strand, counting down.
GGAAGGCATCGCCGAAGTCTGTTAGGTTGAATATGCACACATGCGCGTGTGCGCGTGCGCACGCGGGAAGCCGCAGA
>CAMLCW010000444.1 GCA_946478645.1 uncultured Variovorax sp. | reverse complement strand
CGGTGCGGTGGACGAGCAGATCGCCAAGGAAGCCAAGAAGGCCTTCGACAAGCAGAAGCTCAAGATCGAGCTCGGCGTCAAGGTCGGCGAGATCAAGACGTCCAAGAAGGGCGTGAGCGTGGCCTGGACCAACGCCAAGGGCGAAGCCCAGACGCTCGAGGTCGACAAGCTGATCGTCTCGATCGGCCGCGTGCCCAACACCACCGGCCTCAATGCCGAAGCGGTCGGCCTGAAGCTCGACGAACGCGGCGCCATCGCCGTGGACGACGAGTGCAAGACCAGCCTGCCGAACGTCTGGGCCATCGGCGACGTGGTGCGCGGCCCGATGCTCGCGCACAAGGCCGAGGAAGAGGGCGTTGCCGTCGCGGAGCGCATTGCCGGGCAGCACGGCCACGTCAACTTCAACACGATTCCGTGGGTGATCTACACCAGCCCCGAGATCGCGTGGGTCGGCCAGACCGAGCAGCAGCTCAAGGCCGCGGGTCGCGCCTACAAGGCCGGTACCTTCCCGTTCCTGGCCAACGGCCGCGCACGCGCGCTGGGCGACACGACCGGCATGGTCAAGTTCCTGGCCGACGCGACCACGGACGAGATCCTCGGCGTCCACATCGTGGGCCCGCAGGCAAGCGAGCTCATTTCCGAAGCGGTCGTGGCGATGGAGTTCAAGGCCAGCGCCGAGGACATCGCGCGCATCTGCCACGCGCACCCGTCGCTGTCGGAAGCCACCAAGGAAGCCGCGCTGGCGGTGGACAAGCGCACGCTCAACTTCTGACGCGCTGATCCATTGACCAGCGTCAAAGAGGCCTACGAGAAGGAACTCGCTGCGCGCGGGTTCCGAAGCGATCCCGCGCAACTGCGTGCCGTGGAGGCGCTGGATCGCTGCGCGAAGGAATGGGCCGGCTACAAGGCCCAGCGTTCCAATGCGCTGAAGAAGCTGATCAACCGGCCCGAGCTGCCGCGCGGCGTCTACATGTATGGCGGCGTGGGGCGCGGCAAGAGTTTCCTGATGGACCTCTTCTTCAACGCCGTGCCGTTGCGCCGCAAGACGCGGTTGCATTTTCACGAGTTCATGCGCGAGGTGCACCGCGAACTGCGCGACCTGCAGGGCACGGTGAATCCGCTCGACGAGCTCGGGTTGCGGATCTCCAAGCGCTACAAGCTGATCTGCTTCGACGAGTTCCACGTCGCCGACATCACCGACGCGATGATCCTGCATCGGCTGCTGGTGTCGCTGTTCGAGAACGGCGTGGGCTTCGTCACCACCTCCAATTTCAAGCCCGACGACCTCTATCCCGGCGGGCTGCATCGCGACCGGATCCTGCCCGCGATCGCGCTGCTGAACGAGAAGCTCGAAGTGCTCAGCGTGGACAACGGCACCGACTACCGGCGCCGCACGCTCGAGCAACTGCGCATGTACCTCACGCCCAACGATGCAGCGGCCGAGAAGGAGATGCGCAAGGCGTTCGAGAAGCTGGCCGAGACCGCCGACGAAAGCCCGGTGCTGCACATCGAGCAACGCGAGATCCGCGCCCGGCGCAAGGCCGGCGGCGTGGTCTGGTTCGACTTCAAGACGCTGTGCGGCGGCCCGCGCTCGCAGAACGACTACCTCGAGATCGCGAGCCAGTTCCATACCGTGCTGCTGTCCGACGTGCCGCACATGCCGGTGCGCATGGCTTCCGAGGCGCGGCGCTTCACCTGGCTGGTCGACGTCTTGTACGACCGGCGCTGCAAGCTCATCATGTCGGCCGAGGTGGCGCCCGAGGCGTTGTACACCGAGGGACCGCTGGCGCATGAATTTCCGCGCACGGTTTCCAGGCTCACCGAAATGCAATCGAGCGAGTTCCTGTCCCTGGAACGCCGCATCGTCGACACCCGACTGACATGAAACATACCGTTCTCGCCGCGCTGATGATGTTGGGCAGCCTGCCGCTGTGGGCGCAGTCCAATGCGGCTACTGGCAACGCGGACTTCGAGGCCGAGCGCAGCAGGCTCGCGGCAGAGCGCGCGGCCATCGAGGCGCGCTTCGAGCGGGAACGCGCCGTCTGCTACCAGAAGTTCGCGGTGGAGGACTGCCTGCGCGACAGCCGCAAGCGCCGCCGCACCGAGACGGACCATATCAAACGCCAGGAATCCGCGATCAACGACATCGAGCGCCAGCGCCGCGGTGCAGCCGAACTCCAGAAGCTCGACGAGAAGGCGGCGACGCGCCGGCCCGAGGACACGCCAGAGAATCAGGAAGCGGCGCGCCAGTCCCAGCGCGACCGCGAGCAGCGCGCCGCCGACCATGCGGCGAGCCGGGCCGCCACCGCGGCCGAAGCCGACGAGCGGCGGCGCGATTTCGAAGCCAAGCAGCGGGCCCAGGCCGAGGAGCGGGCGAAGGCCGCGCGCGAACGCGCAGCGGCACCCGCGGCGGTCGAACGCTTCGAGGCCAAGCAGCGCCGCGCCGCCGAGCACCGTGCCGACCGCGAGCGGCAGAACGCCGAGCGCACCAAGCCGCGCGGCGCGCCGTTGCCGCCGCCGCCTGCGGCCCCGTAGCCCTTTCGCCCGCGCGCTGGGCACGGCCTTGCGAAGGCCTGCGCTTCAGTCGTCCGGCAAGGATTCGAGCTTCAGCACCGCGATCGAGATGTTGTCGCCCGCGCCGCACGCGCGGCGCCGCGCCTCGCCGACCAGGATTTCCACCGCATCGCGCGGCGCCTCGGCGTGGAGCACGCTCGCGAGCTCGTCCTGGCTGAAGTAGTGCCAGAGCCCGTCGCTGCAAGCCATCAGCAGGTCGCCAGGCTGCATGGCCGGAATGTGGTGCGGCTCGACCGGCGGGGGCGTCGTGGTCATGCCCAGGCATCCGAGCAGGATGTTGCCCTTGGGATGGACGTTGGCCTGCGATTCGGTGATCTCGCCCCGGTCGACCAGCACCTGCACGTACGAGTGATCGCGCGTGCGCGTGACGAGCCGGCCGTCGCGGAAGTGGTAGATGCGCGAGTCGCCGGCGTGGATCCAGGCGCAGTCGCCACGCGGATCCATCAGGAAGGCCGCCAGCGTGCTGTGCGGTTCCTGTTCGCTCGACAGCGCGGTGAGCTTGATGACCGTGTGCGCATCGTCGAGCAGCTGGCGCAGCACCGAAGCCGGGCTGTCGCGCCCGGGCTGGTAGCGCGTGAACAGCTGGCGCGCCGTCATGAGCACCTGGTCGGAGGCCTTGCGTCCGCCGCTGCGCCCGCCCATGCCGTCGGCGACCACGCCGAGCATGCAGCCGGGCACGCGCGGATGGCTCATCATCAGGACCTGGTCCTGCTGATAGGGACGGTCTCCCTTGTGGAGGCCGGTGGCGGCGGCAAGTCGAAAGCCTTGGGGCATGAGCGAGGCGCCAACGGCGCGCGGTCCGTCTTCGCGTGAGTTCGTTCGAGGACGTATTATCGAGTGAACATGAGCCGCGCGCGGAATACGCACGCATCGCCGACGTTGGACTCCAATCTCCACTCCCTCTCCCGACAATTGATCGAACTGCGCATCGAACATGCCGACCTCGATGCCTCCATCGACCACATGGCCGAGGCATTGCCGCCCGACGAACTGCTGCTGCGGCGCCTGAAGAAGCGGCGGCTGGCGCTGCGCGACCAGATCGCGCGGCTCGAGAACCTGCTCGATCCGAGAGAGCCTGCGTGAGCGAAACACTCGAGGACCGGGTGCGCGACGCCTTCGCGCCAGGCGGTGTGCTGTCGCACGCCGCCGAGCAGTTCCGCGAGCGCTCGGGCCAGACCGAGATGGCGCTGGCCGTCGCGCGCACCATCGAGGACGGCGGCATGCTCGTGGTCGAAGCCGGCACGGGCGTCGGCAAGACCTTCTCGTACCTGGTGCCGGCACTGCTGAGCGGCGAGCGCGTGCTGCTTTCCACCGCCACCAAGACGCTGCAGGACCAGCTCTTCGGCCGCGACTTGCCGCGACTGGTCGAGGCGCTCG
>CAMLCW010000443.1 GCA_946478645.1 uncultured Variovorax sp. | reverse complement strand
CGATCGGCGGGACGTCGATCACCTCGTCGCGGATCGCGTCCTTCGGATCGCCGTAGCGTTCGGGCCGGACCAGCTGGGCGTGCATGCGCGGCGGGACCTCGCCCACCGGCGGGATCTCGCCGACGTCGTACACTTCTTTGGCCATGCTCGCTCCGTTCGCCGTCGCGGGTTCGGCCGACGATAGGCGAGCCTCGGCGGGCGCGGCAACGCCGGCCCGGCGCCGCAGGGGCGCCGCGGCAATGGCCGTGGCAACCGCCAGGGCGAGGACCGCGCACCCGGCGGTGCGAACCAGCCCGATCCAATGAAGACATCGCTCGGCTACATCGGCGCCGACAGCTTCTCGCGCCAGCGCAAGGAGCAGCGACAGGGGCCTGGACGCCGCGGTGGCGGGGGAGGCTCCGGCGGCGGCTTCGGCAGCCCGGGCGGAAACCGCCGACGCGGGCGCTGAAAGCCGCCCGACCAGCGCAGCCTTTCGCGGGGTTTTCCCCAACCCCGGGGGTTGCGCCGGTTAAAATCAGAGGCTTTGTCGACTTTATGCGCAACAAGTCTGTTGCCGCTGTGACAAACCACTTCAAAATCAAAGCTCAGGAAGCACTTCAATGGCCATCGAACGTACCCTTTCCATCATCAAGCCCGACGCCGTCGCCAAGAACGTCATCGGCAAGATCGTTTCCCGCTTCGAGGCTGCCGGCCTCAAGATCGTTGCCGCCAAGCTCGTGCACCTGTCGCGCAACGAAGCCGAGCAGTTCTACGCGGTCCACAAGGAGCGTCCCTTCTTCAAGGACCTGGTCGACTTCATGATCTCGGGTCCCGTGTTCGTGCAGGTGCTCGAAGGCGAGAACGCGATCGCCAAGAACCGCGACCTCATGGGCGCCACCGACCCGAAGAAGGCTGCTGCCGGCACCATCCGCGCCGACTTCGCCGACAGCATCGACGCCAATGCCGTGCACGGCTCCGACGCGCCTGAAACCGCAGCGAACGAAGTCTCTTTCTTCTTCGCCGGCCTCAACGTCTACGCACGCTGAAGCCGTATTCCGGCTGATTTCATGACCACGGCCAACCTGCTCGAATTCGATCTCGAGGGGCTGGCTGCGTTCTGCGAAAAGCTCGGCGAGAAGCGCTTCCGCGCCACGCAACTGTTCCGCTGGATCCACCAGCGTGGCGCGAGCGACTTCGCCCAGATGACCGATCTGGCAAAGTCGCTGCGCGAGAAGCTCGCCACCACCGCGCGCGTCGAGGCCCTGCAGGTCCTCACGCAGCACGAATCCAAGGACGGCACGATCAAGTGGCTGTTCGACGTCGGCGGCGGCAATGCCGTCGAAGCCGTCTTCATTCCCGAGGACGACCGCGGCACGCTGTGCGTGTCGTCCCAGGCCGGCTGTGCGGTCGGATGCCGCTTCTGCTCCACGGGGCACCAGGGCTTCAGCCGCAACCTCGGCACGGGCGAGATCGTCGCCCAGCTCTGGTTTGCCGAACACTTCCTGCGCAAGCACCTGAAACGCGACGAGCGCATCATCTCCAACGTGGTGATGATGGGCATGGGCGAGCCGCTGCAGAACTACACGGCGCTCGTGCCGGCGCTGCGCACCATGCTCGACGACAACGCCTACGGCCTGTCGCGCCGCCGGGTCACGGTGTCGACCTCGGGCGTGGTGCCGATGATCGACCGTCTCGGTGCCGATTGCCCGGTGGCGCTCGCGGTCTCGCTGCATGCGCCCAACGATGCGCTGCGCGACGATCTCGTGCCGCTCAACCGCAAGTACCCGATCGCCGAATTGATCGAGGCCTGCCAGCGCTATCTCGCGCATGCGCCGCGTGACTTCATCACCTTCGAGTACTGCATGCTCGACGGCGTCAACGACCAGCCCGAGCATGCACGCCAGCTGGTGGAGTTGGTCCGCAGGCACGGCATCTCGTGCAAGTTCAACCTGATCCCGTTCAATCCGTTTCCTGCCTCGGGCCTCGTGCGTTCGCCGCAGGCGCGCGTGCTGGCATTCGCCAGGACGCTGAGCGAGGCCGGTCTCGTGACCACGGTGCGCAAGACACGTGGCGACGACATCGACGCCGCCTGCGGGCAACTGGCGGGCGACGTCAAGGACCGCACGCGCGCGGCCGAGCGCATGGCGCAGCGCCGCGCCACCGAACGCACCATCGTCCTGCATCCGGCCCGCAAGACTGCACCCCAGGAGCACTGACCCCAATGAGCATGGCCCTTCCGACGACGACCGTGAACCTGCCGCGGCTAGCAGCCGCCGGCCTTGCCGGCGTCGCCGTGGCGGTCCTGCTCGGCGGCTGCGTCAGCACCCGAACGACCACCACCAGCCTTGCCGACAACAGCTCGAGCACGGGCAACCAGGTGGCGGCCGAATCCGACGAGGCCAACCGGCAGCGCCGCGCGCGCCTGCGCCTGGAGTTGGCCGCGGGCTACTTCCAGCAAGGCCAGAATAGCGTCGCGCTCGAGGAGATCCAGCAGGCGCTCGCCATCGAGCCGAACAACGCCGACGCCTACAACCTGCGCGGCCTCGTCTACATGCGGCTCGAGAACCCCGGCCTGGCCGAAGACAGCTTTCGCCGCGCCATCGCCATCAGTCCGCGCGACGCCGATGCGCGGCACAACTACGGCTGGCTGCTGTGCCAGCAGAAGCGCTATGGCGACGCGGTTCAGCAGTTCGCCGGCGCGCTCGCGGTGCCGGGCTACACCGACCGCGCCAAGACGCTCATGACGCAGGGTGTCTGCCAACTGCAGGCCGGCCAGCGCCCGGAGGCGGAGCGCAGCCTGACGCAGGCCTACGAGCTCGATGCGGGCAACCCGGTGGTCGGGTTCAACCTGGCGTCGCTGCTCGCGCAGCGCGAGGAATGGTCGCGCGCGCAGTTCTACATCCGCCGCGTCAACAACAGTCCCTCGGCAAGTGCCGAGACGCTGTGGCTCGGCGTCAAGATCGAGCGGCGCCTCAACAACCGTGAAGCAGTGGCGCAACTGGGAGGGCAGCTGCAACGCCGCTTCCCGCAATCGAAGGAAGCCATCGCGTACGAGCGCGGGAATTTCAATGACTGAACGGGTTTCGGAGTTCGGCGCTTCCACGGAACTGCCCGTGGAAGAGGTCGACATCACGCAGAAGACGGCCGGCGACTTGCTGCGCGAAGCACGCGAAGCGCACGGACTGCACATCGAAATGGTGGCCGCGGCGCTCAAGGTGCCGCCGCAGAAGCTCATCGCGCTCGAGGCCGACGACATCGCGGCGCTGCCCGATCCGGTCTTCGCGCGCGCGCTGGCCAGCAGCGTCTGCCGTGCCCTGCGGATCGATCCTGCGCCGGTGCTCGCAAAGCTGCCGGGTGCGCAGCGCGCGGCGCTGGCCGACGCCGACCGCACGCTCAACGGCAGTGTCGTCTCGCGCAAGCCGCGATGGAACGGCGGGCGCAACAGCGGCCTTCCTTCTCGCGCCTTGCTGGTGGTGGTGGGACTGCTGCTCGTGGGGGCGGCGCTGTTGTTCTGGCTGCCCCAGTCGGTCTTCGACCAGCTCGGCGCTTCGGTTTCGCGCTGGACCACCGAGGCCGGCGCCGAAACCTCATCCGGCGCGCCGGGCCCGTCCGCCGACAGCGCGACGGCCGCCGGCGGATCGTCGGCGGTGGTCGAGGATGCGGCGGCATCGCCCGCGCTGCCCGCGTCCGCGGCGGCACCGGCTTTGCCAACCGCAGCGCAGCCGACGCCCGGCGCCAACACCGCCGCCGTCGCGGCAGCGTCGACGAGCGCCGCTGCGGCCGGCGCAGGCCAGCCGCTGGTCTTCGTCGCGCGGGAGGAATGCTGGATCACGGTCACGGAGGCCGGTGGCCGGGTCCTGCTGCGCCGCAGCCTGCAGGCTGGCGAGACCGTCGGGCTCTCGGGCGCGCTGCCGCTGTCGGTGGTGGTGGGGCGCGCCTCGGCCGTCGATGTGCAGGTGCGCGGCGAGCCGTTCG
>CAMLCW010000442.1 GCA_946478645.1 uncultured Variovorax sp. | reverse complement strand
GCCAGTGTGGCGACCCTGGCCAAGCCCACCGAGCCGGCATCGACCTGGACAACCGCGGCCCGCAGGACAATGCCGCACACGGGGTCGGGCTGGACGCTGTCGTGCGGCTGCCTTTGCACCACCAAAATTCTTGACCTATGGATCGCCTGCGCATCGACAAATGGCTCTGGGCCGCCCGCTTCTTCAAGACGCGCTCGCTGGCCGCGGACGAAATCGGCAAGAACCGGGTGCAGGTGAACGGCGACATCGCCAAGGCCTCGCGCGAGGTGAAAGTGGGCGACACCGTGGCGATGCGGCTGGGGCCGCTCACGCGCACCGTGGTGGTGCGTGGGCTGAGCGGCCAGCGCGGGCCGGCGCCCGTCGCTCAGCAGTTGTACGAAGAGACGCCTGAAAGCATCGCCGCCCTGGCGCAGATGCGCGAGCAGCGCCGCATGGGCAGCGAGCCCGCGCTGGCGATTGCGCAGGGCCGGCCCACCAAGCGCGACCGGCGCGAACTCGACGGCGCCGCGCGGCATGCCGAGTGGGACAGCCGCTGGAGCGCCTCGATCGAGCCGGACGACGGCGAGCGCTGAAAGACGGGCAGCCGGCGATCGACCCGATCGCCGATGGCTTACGCTAGGTTCCCTTTCCCCCACGGAGCCCGCCCATGCCCAGCCTGAAGAAATTCCGCGTCGACGACAGCGACTTCCGACTTTCGGATGTCGACCCCGGCGACTCGCCGTTCCTCGAAGGCGACGAGGCGGCCCAGCGCGCGGAGCTCGATGCAATGGCCGTCGAGCTCGACGAGTTGCAGAACCTGCTGCATGCCGAAGGCCGCCGCAAGCTGCTGCTGGTGCTGCAGGGCATGGACACCAGCGGCAAGGACGGCACCGTGCGCTGGGTGTTCTCGCGCACCTCGCCGCTCGGCGTTCGGGTCACCGCCTTCAAGGCACCCAGCGAGGACGAGCGCGCACGCGACTACCTCTGGCGCTGCCATGCGGTGGTGCCGCGCAACGGCGAGGTCGCGGTCTGGAACCGCAGCCACTACGAAGACGTGCTCGTCCCCGTGGTCGAGGGCTGGATCGACAAGGCCGAGGCGCGCCGACGCTATGCCCACATCAACGACTTCGAGCGCCTGCTCACCGAAACCGGCACCGTCGTCGTCAAGTGCATGCTGCACATCGGCAAGGACGAGCAGCGCGAACGGCTGCAGGCGCGCATCGACACGCCCGGCAAGCAATGGAAGTTCAGCATGGGCGACCTCGAGGTGCGCACCAAGTGGGACGCCTACCAGCAGGCCTACGAGCGCGCGCTGCGCGCCACTTCGACGGCCCACGCGCCCTGGTACGTGGTGCCGGCCAACAGCAAGCGGCACCGCAACCTGATGATCGCGCGGCTCCTGATGAAGACGCTGCGGCAGATGAAGCTGCAGACGCCGCCCGCCGACCCCGCGCTGCAGGGCCTGGTCATCCGCTGAGCGCCCGGGTCCGGGCGCAGGCTCAGGAGCGCCGCACCGGCGACGCCCCGAGCACGCGGCACTGGCCGAACTCGCAGCGCACCGTCCAGGTGGCGCCGTTCGTGCACGGCACGTCGTAGGCCTCGTAGCCGGGGCCCTTGGCCGTCAGCTCGGCGCGCGGCTGCACGCTGCAGCGCCCGGCCTTCGCAACCCTTTCGGCGTTGTAGGTGTCGACGCCCGTGCGGCGCGGGGCGAGCACCACCTCGGGGTTGAAGGCATGGCCGTAGAACGAGTCGCGCACGTTCGGATCGAGGTTGCGGTAGCCGCGCCTGGCCATGCAGTGCACGATCGCCGTCTGCTGGTGCTCGGCGAGCACGGCCGCGTTCGGCTGGTACGACATGTCGATCACCGCGGCCGAGATGCCCGTGTACGAGGCCGCGGCCACGATGCCCTGGCCATGCACGGTGATCAGGCCCAGGCCCAGCGCGAGCCACATCGCGTCGCCCGATTCGCTGCGCGCCACGATCCGCGTCGCGGCGCCGCGGCAGTCGGCCACGTCGCCGTCGTAGCGCGCCCTGTCTACGCCTTCCATCGCCACCTTGGGCAGATACGACAGGCCCGACCCGGTGCCGGGTTCGGGGGGCGCCGGCGGCGCGCTCGCACACCCCGCCAGCGCGACCACGGCGCACACCATGCTCAACAGCAGCTTCATGGAATCCCTCGTCCTCTTCGCGATTGTTGGGGCGATTTAACCATACACCTCGTTACCTTTACCTATGTTTTGTCGCAAAGTGGCGACGATTGCGAGGTAGGTTCCAACTGATAACAATCGCCCTTCAGCGGGCCCCTGCATGAAGAAGAACCCCGGTACCACCTCCCCCTCTCCCGGCCAGGCGATCCGCGAGCTCTATGCGGCGCTGTGGCATTTCGCCGCCGGCGCGCGGGCGCAACTGCTGGGCGCGACCGCGCTGCTCGGCACCTCGCAACTGATCCGGCTCGCGCTGCCCTACCTCGCGGGGCAGGCGATCAACGCGCTGCAGCGCAACGAATTCGCCACCGCCGGACGCTGGATCGCCACGCTCGCGGGCGTCTACATCGGCGCCTGGGCCTTGCACGGGCCGGGCCGCATCCTCGAGCGCAACGTGGGCGTGAAGGTGCGCGAGGCGCTGGCCGACCGGCTCTATGCGCGCATTGCCGCCGCGCCGCTGGCCTGGCACGACAGCCACCATTCGGGCGAACTGCAGCACCGCGTGCACCAGGCGAGCCGTGCGCTCGCCGACTTCGCGCAGAACCAGTTCATCTGGCTCACCAACGCGGTCAACTTCGTCGGGCCGCTGGTGGCGCTCGCCCTGCTGTCGCGCACCAGCGGCGCGACCGCGCTCGCGGGCTACGTGCTGATCGCGATCGTGATCCTGCGCATCGACCAGGCACTGATGCGCCTGGCGCGCGCAGAGAACGACGCCGACCGCCGCTACGTGGCCGCGCTGCTCGACTTTCTGGGCAATGCCTCGACCGTGATCGGGCTGCGGCTGCAGGGCGCCTCGCGGCTGCTGCTGCGCCGGCGCATGGAAGCCGTGTCGCTGCCGCTTCGGCGCACCGTGGTGCTCAACGAGGGCAAGTGGTTCGCCGTCGACATGATGGGCCTCGCGCTCACCTGGGGCCTGGTGGTGGTGTACGTCTGGCAGGCGCGCACGCCGGGGCAGGCGGTGATGCTCGGCGCGGTGTTTATGATCTACCAGTACGCGCAGCAGGCCGCCGGCGTCGTGACCTCGGTGGCGGCCAACTTCAGCTTCTTCGCGCGCATGCACACCGACTACGGCAGCGCCGATCCGATCTGGCAGGCGCCCGGCAGCCCGCTCGACCCGGACCCGACTGGCCAGGTGCCCGCGCATGAACGCGTCGCGCCCGATGCCGCATGGCAGCGCCTCGAGGTGGCCGGCCTGCAGTGGCATTACGCGCCGCGCGATGCGGCCGAGGTCCCACCCTCCGCCGACGCTGCCCCGCCGCGCGGCGGCCTGCGCGACGTGACGCTCGCGCTGCGGCGTGGCGAACGCATTGCGCTGGTCGGCCCGAGCGGCGGCGGCAAGAGCACGCTGCTGCGCGTGCTCGCGGGCCTGTACGCGCCGCACGGCGGCACGCTGGCCATCGATGGCGAGCCGGCCGACTGGCCGCAGCTGCGCCACATCGCCACGCTGATTCCGCAGGAGACCGAGGTGTTCGAGGCCAACGTGCGCGAGAACCTCTCGTTCGGCCAGCCCATCGACGACGAGGCGCTGCATGCCGCGCTGCGCGTGAGCGCCTTCGACGAAGTGCTCGCGGCCAGCCGCGGCAGCCTCGACAGCCCGGTGTCGGAACGCGGCTTCAATCTGTCGGGCGGCCAGCGCCAGCGCCTGTGCCTCGCGCGCGGCGTGCTCGCGGCCCGCGGCAGTTCGCTGCTGCTGCTCGACGAGCCCACGAGCGCGCTCGACGCGGCCACCGAGGCGAAGGTGCTCGAACGCATCGCGCGCGCCTTTCCCGACGCCTGCATGA
>CAMLCW010000441.1 GCA_946478645.1 uncultured Variovorax sp. | reverse complement strand
TTCGCGGCCACCTGGCAGTTCCTGACCGGCCAGGCGCCGCGCAGCAGCGCGGTCGTGCCCGAGGCGCAGGTCGTGCTCGACGGCCGCGCGATCGGCGCGGAGAACCTGGCGCTCAACGGCGGGCAGGTCACGGTGCATGCCGTCGATGCGGCCACCGGCGCCCGGCAAGGCGAGCCCGTGCATCGGCAGCACATCGGCGCCGACGGGCGCTGGGGCCCGTTTCGCGCGCGCGGCGACACGGCCTACGAGTTCGTGCTCGCTGCGCCGGGCCATGCCACCACGCACATCTACCGCAGCCCGTTCCCGCGCAGCAGCAGCGTCGTGAACCTGCGACCCGAGCGCCTCGCGCCGGCCGATGCCAGCGCGAAGGCCGTCGTGGTCTTCACGCGGCCGCGCGGGTATTTCGATGCGCAGCGCGACACGATGCGCTTCGACGGCCAGAGCCCGCCGCCCGGCGTGCCGCCAAGGGGTTCCGGCGTGTCGAGTTCGAGGCTGCGCCTGCCCACGGCCGAGCCCCAGCGTTCGGTGGTCGGCGAATTCAATGGCGAGCGCATCGCGGGCCTGACCTGGCCCGCCGCGCAGGACCATGTGACCGTGCTCGAACTGACCTATTGAGGGCCCATGCCATGACAGAGACCCCTTTCGTCCTGACCGAGCGCGATGCGCGCGGCGTCGTCACGTTGACGCTGAACCGGCCGGCCTCGTTCAACGCACTCTCCGAAGGCATGCTCGGCGCGCTCGAGCAGGCGATCGCCGCGGTCGCGGCCGACGACACCGTGCGTGCCGTGGTCATCGCAGGCGCGGGCAAGGCCTTCTGCGCGGGCCACGACCTGAAGGAGATGCGCGCCGAACCGTCGCTCGGCTACTACGAGCGGCTGTTCGCGCGCTGCGGCGCGATGATGCTGTCGCTGCAGCGCCTGCCGGTGCCGGTGATCGCGCGCGTGCACGGCATCGCCACCGCGGCCGGCTGCCAGCTGGTGGCGGTGTGCGACCTGGCCGTCGCCGCGAACGATGCGCGCTTCGCGGTCAGCGGCGTCAATGTGGGGCTGTTCTGCGCCACGCCGAGCGTGACGCTCTCGCGCAACCTCGGTCGCAAGCAGGCGTTCGAGATGCTCGTGACCGGCGAATTCATCGGTGCCGAGGAAGCGCGCGAGCGCGGCCTGGTCAACCGGGTCGCAGCGCCCGGCGAGCTCGACGCCGCGGTCGAGGCGCTGGTGGCCAGCATCGTCGCCAAGCCGCGCCAGGCGCTCGCGCTCGGCAAGGCGCTCTTCTACCGGCAGCTCGAGACCGGCATCGAAGCCGCGCTCGACGATGCCAGCCGGACGATGGCCTGCAACATGATGGACGAGAGCGCGCTCGAGGGCGTGCAGGCCTTCATCGAGAAACGGCCGCCCGGGTGGAAGCGCTGAATCAGCTGTCGTGCAGCCGCGAGCTCTGCGGCAGGTGCGCCATCAGGAACTCCATCTGGTCCGCCAGGATGCGCCGGTTGCGCAGGATGAAGTCTTCCCAGAGGCTCGGCACGTAGGGCGCGTACAAGAGCGGCATGTTCGCCTGCTCGGGCGTGCGGCTGCTCTTGCGGTGGTTGCAGGGCTTGCAGGCCGTGACCACGTTCATCCAGTTGTCGATTCCCCGCTGGGCGAAAGGGATGATGTGCTCGCGCGTGAGCTCGTCCTCGTGGAAATGGCCGCCGCAATAGGCGCAGATGTTGCGGTCGCGCGCGAACAGCTTGCTGTTGGTCAGGCCCGGACGCTGGTGGAAGGGGTTGATGCGCGGCACGCCCTTGGTACCGATGATGCTGTTGATCGCGATCTGCGACTGCTCGCCCGTGATGGCGTTGTGCCCGCCACGGAACACTGCGACCTGCGCGCCCACCTCCCAGCGGACTTCGTCCGCCGCGTAGTGGATCACCGCCTGTTCGAGCGATATCCATGACTGAGGCAGCCCTTGGGCCGACAGCTTCAAGACCTTCACCACACGCCTCCTCGAAAACGAAAGAAACACGGAAAAAGACCAGGGACACGGAGCGCGCCGGGAACCCCTTGCTTCGACGCACTGAGTCACAATATACCGGGTTTGTGACAAAACGGCCTGATGCGCCCATTCGATGGGCCAAAGGCGCTATCAAAAAGATACTACAGATGCAGGTTTTCCGCGGCTTCCGGCATCCGGGCGTGGCTCCGGCCTGCGCCCTCACGATCGGCAATTTCGACGGCGTCCACCGGGGCCACCAGGCCATGCTGGCGCTGCTGCAGACCGAGGCGCGCCAGCGCGGCCTGCCGAGCTGCGTGCTCACGTTCGAGCCGCATCCGCGCGACTATTTCGCGGCCCTGACCAAGAAGCCCGAACTGGCGCCCGCGCGCATCGGCACGCTGCGCGACAAGCTCGGCGAACTCGCTGCCTGCGGCGTGGCGCAAACCATCGTGCTGCCCTTCGACCAGCGGCTCGCGAGCCAGTCGCCCGAGGAATTCATCCAGAACGTGCTGATCGACGGCCTGGGCGCACGCTACGTGCTGGTGGGCGACGACTTCCGCTTCGGCGCCAGGCGCGCGGGCGACTACGCCATGCTCGATGCGGCCGGCGAGGCACGCGGCTTCGACGTGGCGCGCATGAACAGCTACGAAATATCGGACCCCCACGCGCGGCTTCGCCCCGCTGCCCCCCGAGGGGGTGCGCCCGCCTTGGGGCGGCCCGGCGACGGGCACGGCCTGCGGGTGTCGAGCTCGGCCGTGCGCGACGCGCTGGCCGAAGGCCGCATGGCCGATGCCCAGACGCTGCTCGGGCGGCCCTATGCGATCTCGGGCCACGTGGTCCACGGCCGCAAGCTCGGCCGCGCGCTCGGCGCCTCGGCCCCGGGCAAAGACGATGGCTTTCGCACGCTCAACATGCGCTTCAAGCACTGGAAGCCGGCCGCCAGCGGCATCTTCGCGGTGCTGGTGCACGGGCTGGCCGACCAGCCGCTGCCCGGCGTGGCGAACCTCGGCGTGCGCCCTTCGCTCGACGCCAACGATGTCAACGCGGGCCGGGTGCTGCTCGAGACGCATTGCCTGGAGTGGCCCTCGCATCTCGGTGCCGAAGGGGCCTACGGTAAAATCGTGCGCGTGGAACTGCTGCACAAACTGCACGACGAATTGCGCTACACCAGCCTCGAGGCCCTGACTGCGGGCATCGCCAAGGATGGGCGCGACGCACGTGCGTTCTTCGCATCGACCCACGCCGAAACCCATCGCCAGACCACGCGCGACCGAATTTAGCCCTGCACGCACCGTGCTGCCGCCCTTCGACAAGCTCAGGGCGAACGGCTTTTCTTCCGCACCGACCGCTTCGTGCAGTTCGGGCTGAGCCTGTCGAAGCCCCTCTGTTTCGCACCCCAACATGTCTGACGCTGCCGCTCCCTCCCCCACCGACTACCGCTCGACCCTCAACCTGCCCGACACCCCCTTCCCGATGCGCGGCGACCTGCCCAAGCGCGAGCCGGGCTGGGTCAAGGAATGGAACGACGAGGGTCGCTACCACCGCCTGCGCGACGCGCGCCACGGCGCGCCCAAGTTCATCCTGCACGACGGCCCGCCCTATGCCAACGGCCAGATCCACATGGGCCACGCGGTCAACAAGATCCTGAAGGACATGATCACCAAGGCGCGCCAGCTTGAGGGCTACGACGCGCTCTACGTGCCGGGTTGGGACTGCCACGGCCTGCCGATCGAGAACGCCATCGAGAAGCAGTTCGGCCGCAACCTGAGCCGCGACGAGATGCAGGCCAAGAGCCGCGCCTACGCCACCGAACAGATCGCGCAGCAGATGGCCGACTTCCAGCGCCTGGGCGTGCTGGGCGAATGGGACCATCCCTACAAGACGATGGATTTCGCCAACGAGGCCGGCGAGCTGCGCGCCTTCAAGCGCGTGATCGAGCGCGGCTTCGTCTACCGCGGCCTGAAGCCGGTGTACTGGTGCTTCGACTGCGGCTCCTCGCTGGCCGAGTTCG
>CAMLCW010000440.1 GCA_946478645.1 uncultured Variovorax sp. | reverse complement strand
TGCCGATGCCGTAGATGGCGCTCACCGTGGCCACGATGACGGTGTCGCGCCGCTCGAGCACGCTCTTGGTGGCCGACAGCCGCATCTGCTCGATGTGCTCGTTGATCGACGAGTCCTTCTCGATGAACAGGTCGCGCTGCGGCACGTAGGCCTCGGGCTGGTAGTAGTCGTAATAGCTCACGAAGTACTCGACGGCGTTCTTCGGAAAGAACTCGCGGAACTCGCTGTAGAGCTGCGCTGCCAGCGTCTTGTTGGGCGCAAAGACGATCGCGGGGCGGCCCAGCTGTGCGATCACGTTGGCCATCGTGAAGGTCTTGCCTGAGCCCGTGACGCCCAGCAGCGTCTGGTAAACCTCGCCGTCGCGCACGCCCTGCACCAGCCCCTCGATCGCCTTCGGCTGGTCGCCGGCCGGCGGATACGGCTGGTACAGCTCGAACGGCGAATCCGGAAAGCGGACGAATTCGCCCTGCGGCGCCGGACCGATCGGGTCGAGCTTCTTCAGGTCTGCTACGGCTTCGTTGATCTCTGGCATGGCTGTTCCCGACAGATGGCGCAGGGCCGGTAAAATTCAAGGCAACCGGCAAGCTTAAACCGGCTCCGGTTTCAGCGCAGCTTTCACCCCAAAGGACCTTTCCATGTCTATGTTCACCGCGGTCGAGATGGCACCGCGCGACCCGATCCTCGGCCTCAACGAGCAATTCGCAGCCGACACCAACCCCCACAAGGTCAACCTCGGCGTCGGCGTCTACTACGACGACAACGGCAAGCTGCCCCTGCTGCAGTGCGTGCAGGCCGCCGAACAGGACATGATGAAGGCCCCCGCGGCCCGCGGCTACCTGCCGATCGACGGCATCGCGGCCTATGACAATGCCGTCAAGGGCCTGGTCTTCGGGCCCGACAGCGAACCCGTGCAGTCGGGCCGCGTCGCGACCATCCAGGCCATTGGCGGCACCGGCGGCCTGAAGGTCGGCGCCGACTTCCTCAAGAAGCTCAACCCCGCGGCCAAGGTGCTGATCAGCGACCCGAGCTGGGAAAACCACCGCGCGCTCTTCACCCAGGCCGGCTTCCAGGTCGAAAGCTACCCCTACTACGACGCCGCCAAGCGCGGTGTCGATTTCGACGGCATGCAGGCCGCGCTGCAGGCCGCGCCGGCCGGCACCGTCGTCGTGCTGCACGCCTGCTGCCACAACCCCACGGGCTACGACATCACCCCCGCCCAGTGGGACCAGGTCGTCGCAGTGGTCAAGGCCAAGGGACTCGTGCCCTTCCTCGACATGGCCTACCAGGGCTTCGGCTACGGCTTGAAGGAAGACGGCGCCGCCGTGGCCAAGTTCGTCGCGGCCGGCCTGACCTTCTTCGTCTCGACCTCGTTCTCGAAGAGCTTCAGCCTCTACGGCGAGCGCGTCGGCGCGCTGTCGGTGCTGTGCGAAAGCAAGGAAGAAGCTGGCCGCGTGCTCTCTCAGCTCAAGATCGCGATCCGCACCAACTACAGCAACCCGCCGATCCACGGCGGCGCCGTCGTGGCCGCGGTGCTCGGCAATCCCGAACTGCGCGCCCTCTGGGAAAAGGAACTCGGCGAGATGCGCGTGCGCATCAAGGCGATGCGCCAGAAGCTGGTCGACGGCCTCAAGGCGGCCGGCGTGAAGGAAGACACGAGTTTCATCACCACGCAGATCGGCATGTTCAGCTACTCGGGCCTCAGCAAGGACCAGATGGTGCGCCTGCGCAGCGAGTTCGGCGTCTATGGCACCGACACCGGCCGCATGTGCGTGGCGGCGCTCAACAGCAAGAACATCGACCACGTCTGCGCGTCGATCGCCAAGGTCATCTGAGCGACCAGACCGACCAGCGGGAGAACTTTGTTATTAATGTAAAGTTCTTCACACTTCTGCCCGGAACGACCCTCGCCCCAGGGTCGGCCTAGGGTTCGCCCCCTGCAGCGCTCGTTGTGGACTGATATATTGCACTGCAACATTTTCTTTCCGGGACCACGATGCTGTATCAAATCTACGAAGCCCAGCGCTCCCTGATGGAGCCGTTTGCCGATTTCGCGCAGGCGGCTTCCAAGCTCTACAGCCAGGGCGCCGTGTACGGCCAACTGCCCATGGCGCAACGCATGGCGGCCGGCTACGACCTGCTCTACCGCCTGGGCAAGGACTACGAGAAGCCCGAGTTCAACATCAAGAGCGTCAAGGTCGACGGCGAAGAGGTCGTGATCCAGGAAGCCGTCGAGCTCGACAAGCCCTTCTGCGAGCTGCGCCGGTTCAAGCGCTTCACCGACGAACCCCACATCCTCAAGACGCTCAAGAGCCAGCCCGTGGTGCTGATCGTGGCGCCGCTGTCGGGCCACTACGCCACGCTGCTGCGCGACACCGTTCGCACCATGCTGCAGGCGCACAAGGTCTACATCACCGACTGGAAGAACGCACGGCTGGTGCCGCTGTCCGAAGGCGAATTCCACCTCGACGACTACATCAACTACGTGCAGGAGTTCATCCGCCGGCTGCAGGCCGAATACGGCAACTGCCACGTGGTGAGCGTCTGCCAGCCGACGGTGCCGGTGCTCGCGGCGGTGTCGCTCATGGCCAGCCGCGGCGAGCCGCTGCCGCTCTCCATGACGATGATGGGCGGGCCCATCGACGCGCGCAAGTCGCCCACCGCGGTGAACAACCTCGCGATGAACAAGAGCTACGAGTGGTTCGAGAACAACGTGATCTACCGCGTGCCGCACGGCTTTCCGGGCGAGGGCCGCCGCGTTTACCCGGGCTTCCTGCAGCACACGGGCTTCGTCGCGATGAACCCCGACCGCCACGCCTCGAGCCACTACGACTACTTCAAGAACCTGATCAAGGGCGACGACGCGAGCACCGAGGCCCATCGCAAGTTCTATGACGAGTACAACGCGGTGCTCGACATGGACGCCGACTACTACCTCGAGACCATCCGCACCGTGTTCCAGGAGTTCGACCTGGTGAACGGCACCTGGGACGTGCGCAACCCCCAGGGCAAGCTCGAGCGCGTGCGGCCGCAGGACATCCGCTCGACCGCGCTGCTCACGGTCGAGGGCGAACTCGACGACATCTCGGGCTCGGGCCAGACCGAAGCCGCGCACAGCCTCTGTACCGGCATCGCCGATGCGAAGCGCGAGCACTACGAAGTCAAGGGCGCCGGCCACTACGGCATCTTCAGCGGCCGCCGCTGGCGCGACCAGGTCTACCCACGCATGGCGAAATTCATCGCGGCGCACGACGAGCCTCAGCGCCGCGCCGGTGCGCGCGAGAACCTGGCCGCCGAAGACCGCGTCAAGCCCGCCCGCAAGACCGCTGTCGCAGCCGCTGCCAAGAAAACCGTGACGGCCACCGCCGCCAGGAAGCCCGCGGCCCGCAAAAAGTGAACGGGCTGGCCGCACGCATCCACCAGGCACTGCCGCAGACGCAGTGCACACGTTGCGGCTACGCCGATTGCGCCGGCTATGCGCAGGCCGTGGCCGAGGGTGAAGCCGGCATCAACCAGTGCCCACCCGGCGGCGCCGAAGGCATCGAGCGGCTGGCACGGCTCACCGGCCGTGAAGCGCAGCCGCTCGATCCGCAGTTCGGTACCGAGGGCCCGCGTCGCTTGGCGGTCATCGACGAAGCCTGGTGCATCGGCTGCACGCTCTGCCTCGACGCCTGCCCGACCGACGCCATCCTCGGCATTCACAAGCGCATGCACACCGTGATCGAGCCGCACTGCACGGGGTGCGAACTCTGCGTGCCGGTCTGCCCTGTGGACTGCATTTCGCTCGAGGTGGAGACGCCCGGGCGCAGCGGCTGGGCCGCTTGGTCCGAGGCGCAGGCCGAGGCGGCGCTGCAGCGCTACCAGCGGCATGGCACGCATCGCCGGCTCGCCAAGCGCATCGAGGAGCCGTCGCCCGCCCCTGCCGAGCCGCAGGCGGCCGACGTGCGCAAGCGCTCCATCGTCGAGGCCGCGCTGGCACGCGCCCGCGCCGCGGCGCTGCAGCGCGCGTCCACG
>CAMLCW010000439.1 GCA_946478645.1 uncultured Variovorax sp. | reverse complement strand
ACACCCCGGCTATGTGTCCATCGTAGGTGTCAACCTATGGCAGGACGGGTCACGCCGTGCGCCGTGGTTTGGCTCAGATGTCGAAGAACACCGTCTCTTCGGCGCCCTGCATGCGGATGTCGAAGCGATATCCGACCGCGCCGCCGTGCTCGAAGCGCTCGGCCACCAGCGTGTGGCGGCGCTCCGCCGGCACGCTCGCGAGCACCGCGTCGCGCGCATTGGCTTCGGCTTCGTCGCTGAAATACACGCGCGTGAACGCATGCAGCAGCAGGCCGCGCATCAGCACGATCACATTGATGTGCGGGGCCTCGCCGGGCGACTCGGCGCCGGGCTTCACGGTGTGGAACACATAACGGTTCTGCGCATCGGTGCCGGTGCCGACGCGGCCGAAGGCGCGGAAACCGAGCTCGCGCGCCTCGGCCGGCGTCTGCGGATAGCGGCCCTGGCCGTCGGCCTGGCTGATCTCGACCATCGCGTCGTTGATCGGATTGCCGTCGCCGTCGAGCACGCGCCCTTCGAGGCGGATGCGCTCGCCCGCGGCGCCGTCGAGCGCCACCGCGGCATCGAAAGGCTGATTGAAGTCGTAGCCGTACTGCGTGGCCGTGAGGCCGTAGGCGAAATAGGGGCCCACCGTCTGCGACGGCGTCTGGCCGAAGTCGGCCTCCTGGGCGGTCATGAGCTGGTTGTTGCTTTTGTCCATGTCGTGCGTCTCCTGGCTCAGCGGTTCTCGAACGGGGTCTCGTCGGCGCCGCGCAGCACGATGTCGAACTGGTAGCCGAGCGCGTAGCCTTCCTCGGTGATGTCGAGGCTGAAGTCGGCGATCAGCCGGTTGCGGTAGCGCTCCGGCGTGCCGGTGATCATCGGGTCGTACTGCAGCAGCGGGTCGCCGGGAAAGTACATCTGCGTGACCAGCCGGCTCGCAAAGCTCTGGCCGAACAGCGACAGGTGGATGTGCTGCGGACGCCAGGCGTTCGGATGGTTGCCCCAGGGGTAGGCGCCGGGCTTGATGGTCAGGAAGCGGTAGCGGCCTTCGCTGTCGGTCAGGCAGCGGCCCGCGCCGAGGAAGTTGGGGTCGAGCGGCGCGTCATGCTGGTCGACCTTGTGCACGTAGCGGCCCGAGGCATTGGCCTGCCACAGCTCGACCAGCGTGTTGGCGACGGGGCGGCGGCGCTCGTCGAGCACGCGGCCCGTGAGGATCATGCGTTCGCCGAGCGGCTCGCCGTTCTTGCGCGCGTTGCGCGTCAGGTCGTGGTCGAGCGCGCCGATGCTGTCGTGGCCGTACACCGGCTGCTGCAGCTCGCCGAGCGCGGCCTTCAGCGGGATCAGCGGCTTCTGCGGGCCGCGCTTCATCGTCGACTTGTAGCCGGGATAGATGTACGAGGGATGGGCCTGCCAGTCGCGCGGCGTGAGCACGGCGGCCTGCGTGGCCTGGGTTTTGTTCAACATGGGGTGTCGTCTCCTGGGTGGGGCGGGTCTTGTCCGAACATGGACTCTAGAAGGCCCGTTCGATGATGTAAATTGAAGATTGGTCTCGTTTGAATAACCACAGGTAATTGAAAAACCCCACCGATCTCCGCCAGGACTTCCTGCGCAACGTGCAGTTGCGGCATCTGCGCTGCCTGGTCGCGGTGGCGCAGGAGCGCCACCTCGCGCGCGCCGCCGAGCGGCTTGCGCTGAGCCAGCCCGCGGTGTCGAAAACGCTGTCGGAGCTCGAGGCCATCGTCGGCACGCGCCTGGTCGAGCGCAGCCGGGCCGGGCGGCGCGGCGTGCAGGGGCTGGCAACGGCCGGCGAGCAGTTGCTCGCGCATGCGCTGCGCGTGCTCGAGGCGCTCGACGCCAGCGCGCAGGCGGTGGCGCCGGCCTCGGGCGAGCGCGTCGAGCGGCTGCGCATCGGCGCGCTGCCGAGCGTTGCGCCGGCACTGCTGCCGGCGCCGCTCGCGCGCTTTCGCGTGCGCTGGCCCGCGGTGCAGCTGCTGGTGAAGAGCGCCGCCAACCCGGTGCTGCTCGACGAGCTGCGCGCCGGCGAGCTCGACCTCGTGGTGGGCCGCATGAGCGACCCGCGGCTCATCGGCGGGCTCAGCTTCGAGCTGCTCTACACCGAGCCGCTGGTGTTCGCGGTGCGTGCCGGCCATCCGCTGCTGGCGCGCTCGCGGGCGCGCGCGGTGTCGGTGCAGGCGGTGCTCGGCTATCCGCTGGTGGTGTACGGCGAGGGCACGGTCCCGCGCCATCACACCGAGAGCTTGCTGCAGGCGCGCGGCCTGGCGCTGCCGCCCGATGCGCTGCAGACGCTCGACGTGGCCCTGGCGCGCGGGCTCGTCGCGGTCTCCGACGCGGTCTGGATCACGCCGCTCGGTGCCGCCCGCGGCGAACTCGCCGACCAGCGCCTCGTGCGCCTGCGCATCGAGACCGCCGGCACCGACGAGCCCGTGGGCCTGCTGCTGCGCAGCGATGCCGAGCCCTCGCCCGCGCGCGTCGCGATGGCCGTGCTGCTGCGCGACGCGGCGAAGCAGCAGGGCGCACCTCCGGCCCGGTCGGGCAAGAAGCCCTCGGCCTGAGCTGGCCCTAGTCTCGTGTTGCCCGGCGCTGCACGCAGGCGACATAGCCGTCGCCGTCGGGCGGCCGGCCTGCGCGCTGGGCCTCCCACATCATCTGGCCGAGGCATTCCATCGCCTCGTGGTGCGCATCGAGCAGCGAGCCCCGGCGTGCGGCCAGCAGCTCGACGGCCTGGCGGATGCCGCGCGGCTGGTCGATCGAGCATTGCTCGCTGATCGACAGGTGCATCGACAGGTGCAGGAACGGGTTCTCGCGGCCGGAGGCGCCGTCATACACGCGCGCCACCGCGGCATCGGCGTCGGCGAGGTCGCCGTGGTATTCGGGGTGGGCCTCGATCCAGCCGGCCGCGAGCGTCTCGAGGGCTTCCATCGGCAGGCCCTGCCGCTGCTTCGCGAAGACGTCGCAGAAGAAGCGGCGGACGTCTTCCTGGGAGGGATTGAACATGGCTGTAGGAGGCGAAAAAGAAAAGGAGAGGGCGGGATTTTCAGCTGCGAGCAGCCGGCGTGCCGGGGGGTGATGTTCCGGTAGCGCGACGTTACGTCGTTACGTAACAACAGGCGCAAAGCTGCGTTCCGAAGCCTTTCGCGGTCTCGGTCCGACGCCGTTGGTTCCAAGAATATCCATGTAAATCAAAGGCTTGCAAATTTGTAGGCGCGAATGCCGCGCAGAACCTCGAGGCGGCACGCTAGTTGCCCCTGTAAGGCATCTTTTGTCACAGAGGCTGCCATGAACGCTCCACAAGCATCGACCCCTTCGACCGACGGACTCGCCGCCAGTGGCGTGGCGCCCGTGGTCATCGCACAAGCCAACACCGGCGCGCCGCTCGGCGCATCCGCCGCGGCCATTCCTTCGGCACCTGCCGCCGCCGCGGCGCCCGCGAGCATCGGCACATTGTCCAATGCCACGCCGGGTGTCGCCGTGATGCGCGACGGTGTCCGCATCCCGGTGGAGGGCAATCAGACCCTGATCGCCGGCGACCGCGTGCTGGTGCCCGAGGGCGGCCAGGCCAACGTGCTGTTCCCCGGCTCGGCCAGCAACAAGGCGCCGCTGGCCGGCGTTTTCACCAGCGGCACCGACGCGACCATCGGCGCGACCAAGCTGCCGGGCGGCCTTGAACAAGTGAACGTCGACGTGGCTCAGGGCGACCTGCAGGTCACGCCGCCCGACAGCGACGCCGATGCGGCCGCGCTGGCGGTCAGCAAGAAGCTTCCCGCGGCCGGCGGCCTCGGGCTGGGCGAATTCGCGCTGGGCGCGCTCGGTGCCGTTGGCCTGGGCGCCGCGCTCGGCGGCGGTGGCGGCAGCGACGGCGGCATCTCGTTCTTTTCGCCGATCGGCGGCGGCGAGACCGATGCGGATGCCGACGCGGACGCGGATGCGGATGCCGATGCAGACGGTGATGCGGATGCCGATGCGGACGCGGATGCAGATGCAGATGCAGATGCCGATGCCGATGCCGATGCCGATGCCGATGCCG
>CAMLCW010000438.1 GCA_946478645.1 uncultured Variovorax sp. | reverse complement strand
CTCGGCGTGTCGCACGAAGAAAGCAAGGGCTTCAACGTGCTGCCGATGGACAAGCGCACACCCTCGCGCGACGGCTTCACCAACCCCGACCGCGATGGCTACCGCACCAGTGCCGGCAACCTGCGCCTGGGCTATGAGTTGGCGCCCGGCCAGCGACTCGAGGCCACGCTGCTCTACAGCGACAGCGACGCCGGCTACGACGCACCGGTGAGCTTCAGGACCCGGCCGCCGATCCGCTTCAGGGACGACGTTTCGAGCAGCACGCTGCAGACCGCGGGCCTGTCGTGGTCGGCGCGGTGGAACGACGTGTACAGCACGCGCGTGCAGGTGACCGATTCCCAGTCGGTCTACAAGACGCAGCCTTCGTTCTACGGCACCGACACCCGGCTGCGCGGCTACCTGTTCCAGAACGAGTTCCGCTTCGGCGCGCACCTCGTGACGGCGACGCTCGAACGCCGCGAGGACGCGCTCGAAAACGCGCCCACCACCAGCAGCGGCCTGTTCTCGCGCGAGCGCTCGCAGGATGCGGTGTCGCTCGGCTACGGCTTCGTGCAGGGGCCGCATTCGCTGCAGCTGCACCTGCGCCACGACAACGACAGCGAATTCGGCGGCAAGACCACCGGCAGCGCGGCCTACGGCTATGCGATCACGCCGAAGCTCCGCGCCACGGTGTCGGCCGGCACGGCGTTCCGTGCGCCCACGCTGTACCAGCGCTTCAGCGAGTACGGCAACGCGGCCCTCAAGCCCGAGTCGGCGCGCAACGTCGAACTGGGGCTGCAATACACCGACGGCGGCACGCACGCGGGCATCGTGGTCTACCAGAACCGCGTCAGCAACCTGATCGTTTTCGACGGCGCGGCCACCGGCTGCAGCTCGAGCTTCGGCTGCTATGCGAGCACGGCGCGCGCGCGCTACCGCGGCGTGACGCTCTCGGGCGGCCACCGCATCGGCGACGTCACGCTGCGCGCCTCGGCCGACTTCCAGGACCCGCGCGACCTCGACACCGACAACCTGCTCGCACGCCGTGCGCGCCGCCATGCCACGCTTGGCGCCGACTGGCGAGTCGGCGGCTGGACGCTGGGCGCCGAGGTGCAGGCCTCGAGCAAGCGCTTCGACGACGCGGCCAACACGCGCGAACTTCGCGGCTACGCGGTGGTGAACCTCGTGGCAAGCACGCAGCTCACGCGCGACATCGGCCTGGTCGCGCGCGTCGACAATGTGGGCGACAAGGACTACATGCTCGCGCGCGGCTATGCCACGGGCGGGCGCAGCGCCTACCTCGGCCTCAAGTGGACGCCGCGCTAGGCGCACCGGAACCACGCACGCCACGCACGCCACATCGCGACATGCCCATGACCCTTCGGCACGAGTTCATCCTGGGAGGCCAGAAGAGCGGCAAGTCGCGGCGTGCCGAGCAGCACGCCGCCGACTGGCTGGCCGAAGCGCCCACAGTGCGGCATGCCGTGCTGATCGCGACCGCGCAGGCGCATGACGACGAGATGCGCGCGCGCATCGCGCGCCACCAGGCCGACCGCGCCGCGCGCGTGCCGGCCATGGCCACCGTGGAGGAACCGGTCGAGCTGGCCCGTGCCATCGTCAGCCACAGCAGCGCCGACACGCTGGTGGTGGTCGACTGCCTCACACTCTGGCTCACCAACCTGCTGATGCCGCTTCGATCCGCGCAGGCGCGGCCGGCCACGCGCACGCCCGCGCTGCACGCTGGCATGTTGCTGGCCGCGCTGCGGGACGCGCGCGGCCCGGTGGTGCTGGTTGGCAATGAGATCGGGCTGGGCGTGATTCCGCTCGGCGGCGAAACCCGCGCTTTTGTCGACACGCTCGGCCGTCTCAACCAGGAGGTGGCCGCCGCTTGCGGGCGCGTCACGCTGATGGTGGCGGGCCTGCCCCTGACGTTGAAGGCGCCTGCATGAAAACGACCCCGAAGATCAACATGAAACTGCGTCGGCTGCGTGCCTTCCCGCTCGCGGCCGTGCTCGGCCTGGCCGCGCTCTGCGCGCAGGCGCTCGAAATCACCGACGAGCGCGGCGTCAAGGTGAACCTGCCGCAGCCGCCGCAGCGCATCGTCTCGCTGCTGCCGTCGTTGACCGAAGGCGTCTGCGCGCTCGGTGCATGTTCGCGCCTGGTCGGCGTGGACGATTACTCCAACTCGCCGGCCGCGGTGCGCGGCCTGCCGCAACTGGGCGGCGGTCTCGATCCCAACGTCGAGGCGATCGTCGCGCTGCGGCCCGACGCCGTGCTGCTCGCCAAGTCGTCGCGCGTCACGCAGCGGCTCGAGGCACTGGGCCTCAAGGTGCTGGTGCTCGAACCCAAGCGCCATGCCGACGTGCAGCGCGTGCTCGGCACGCTCGACCAGGTGCTCGGCACGCGCGAGGCGCCGGCGGTCTGGCGCGCCATCGACGCCAGCGTGTCGGCCGCGGCGCAGTCGCTGCCGCCCTCCGTCAAGGGCCTGCGCGTGTACTTCGAAGTCAACAACGCGCCCTATGCGGCCGGCGAATCGTCGTTCATCGGCGAGACGCTTTCGCGCCTTGGCGCGCGCAACATCGTGCCGGCCGCGCTCGGGCCGTTTCCCAAGCTCAACCCCGAGTACGTGGTGCGTGCCGATCCCGACCTGATCATGGTCAGCCTGCGCAGCGCGCAAGGGCTCGAGCAGCGACCGGGCTGGAGCGGCATCCGGGCCGTGCGCGAGGGCCGCATCTGCCGCTTCGACCCTGCGCAGTCCGACATCCTCGTGCGGCCCGGGCCGCGCATGGACGAGGCCGCGCGGCTGATGGCGCGCTGCCTGGCCGAGAAGGGCCGCTGAGTGGAAGCGGGCACCCTGCACCTGCAGCACCAGCGCCGTGTCCGCTGGGTCGGCGTCGCGCTGGCCGGTCTCGGCGGCGTGCTCGCGGTGCTCGGCCTCGGCATCGGCAGCACCGGCTTCGAAAGCCTGCTGGCGGCCGGGCGCGACGCGGTGGCGCTGCAGATCATCTGGGACATCCGGCTGCCGCGCACGCTCGGCGCCTGGCTCGCGGGCGCGCTGCTCGGGCTGGCGGGTGCGGTGGCGCAGGGGCTGTTCCGCAATCCGCTGGCCGATCCCTATTTGCTCGGCAGTGCCTCGGGCGCGTCGTTTGGCGTGGCGGTGGCGCTGATGCTGTTCGGCGGCACGGCCGCGAGCGCGCAATGGGCGCTGCGCCTCGGACTCACCGGCGCGGCCTTCGTCGGCGCGGTCGGCGCCGTGATGCTCACGCTTACGTTGGCGCGCGGCGTGCAGCAGTCGCTCAGGCTTTTGTTGGCCGGCGTGATCGTCGGCGTGGTGCTCGGCGCCGCGAAAGACCTCATCACCATCGCCTCGGCCGACGTGCTGCAGGCGCTGCAGGGCTTCGTGCTCGGCAGCACCGGGCTGGTCGGCTGGAGCGCGTGCGCGGTGATGGCGGTCGTCGGCGTGGCCTGTCTGCTGCTGACCTGGGCGCTCGCGCCGGTGCTCGACGGGCTGGCGCTCGGCGAAGCCACGGCGCGCAGCCTAGGCCTGCCGCTCGGCGGCATGCGTGCCGCGCTGGTGGTGGTGCTTGCGCTGGCCACCGGCGCGGCCGTGGCGCAGACTGGCCTGATCGCGTTCGTGGGGCTGGCCTCGCCGCACCTCGTGCGCTCGATGGTCAAGACCACGCATGCGCGGTTGATCGTGCTGTCCGCGCTCATGGGCGGGCTGCTGCTGATGGCCGCCGACCTGCTGGCGCGCTGGCTGATCGCACCGCAGGAACTGCCCGTGGGCGTGCTCACCGCGGTGCTCGGCGGCAGCTACCTGCTGTGGCTGATGCACCGGCGCGGCCTGCGCGGGGGCGGCGCGTGAACGGGCCGGTGCTCGAAGCGCGCGGCGTGCGTGCCCGGCTCGGCGGTGCCGAGGTGCTGCACGGCATCGACCTGGCGATCGACCGTGCGCGCTGGACCAGCGTCGTCGGGCCCAACGGCGCCGGCAAGTCGACGCTGCTGCGCGTACTGGCGGGGCTGCTTGCGCACGGCGGCGAGGTGCTGCTCTTTGGCGAACGCGCGG
>CAMLCW010000437.1 GCA_946478645.1 uncultured Variovorax sp. | reverse complement strand
AGCGCTTCGATGATGTCCGTGCTGTCCTGCAGCAGCGCGCCGCCGGGCGTTCGCAGGACCGGGATCACCGGAAAGCCGGTGCCGGGCACGATCACGCTGCGGTAGATGTCGGCGTCGGACTCGAGTTCGGTGAACGGCAGGCCCTTCCACTGGAGATAGGCGCGGACCTTGCCGCTGAAGTAGCTGATCTGGGCGCCGTAGAGCAGGTAGGAGTCGGTCATGCGCCGCATCGTAGGCAGCGCCGCGGCGGATCATGGTCGCCCGAGCGACGCCGGCATCGCCGCCAGGCGCAGCGACTACAGTCGCAGCCATGCAGACCAAGTGGCTCGAAGACCTGATCGCGCTGTCGCACACCGGCAGCTTCACCCGCGCGGCCGAGCAGCGCCATGTCACGCATCCGGCCTTCGGGCGCCGCATCCGCGCGCTCGAGGCCTGGGCGGGCGCCGCGCTCGTGGAGCGGCACGGCACGTCGGTCCGGCTCACGGGCCAGGGCGAGAAGCTGCTCGGCTTCGCGCTGCAGGTGGTGCCGGCCATGGCGCAGGCCCGCAGCGAGATCGCCGGGGCCGATGGACAAGGGCGCACCGCCACGGTGACGCTGGCCACCGGGCGGACGCTGGCGCGCACCGTCGCCGCCGACTGGTTCTCGCGCATCCGGCGCCAGCGCGCGGGCGTGCGTGTGGTGGTGCGCACCGGCTCCATGGCCGAGACGCTGCATCGCTTCGAGCGCGGCGACGCGGATTTCATGTTGACCTACCACCATCCGCAGATCGCGCTGCGCCTGGGGTCGCACCAGTACCTGCAGCGCCGCATCGCCAACGACCGGCTGGTGCCGGTGGGCAAGGTCGATGCCCGCGGCCAGCCGGCCTTCAGCGTCGACCAGGCCGCGCCGATTCCTTTCCTGGCCTATGCGCAGACCTTGGCGCTCGGGCGCCTCGTGAGCGACCACCTGAGCAACCACCCGAGGGCGCCACGGCTCGTGGAAACCATCGAATGCGACTCGGCCGATGCGCTGCTCGAATACGCGCTCAAGGGGCTGGGCGTGGCCTGGCTGCCCTGGTCGCTGGCGGCCGGCGCCTGCAAGGCGCGGCAATTGGCGCCGGTGGGCAGCAAGGCGCTGGAGATCGGCTTCGAGATCCGCATGCTGCGCGCCAAGCGAAAGCTCTCGCCCGCGGCCGAGTCGTTCTGGCAGACCATCGACCCTGGCTGAGTTCCGGTACGTTCCTGCACGCCGATGTGCCGAATCGGCACGGCCGCACGGCCTGCGGCCAACAGAATGCGGGCACTACAAGGAGACAGACCATGAAGACAAGACATGCGCTGCGCATTGCCGCGCTCGCGACGCTTGCTGCCAGCCTTGGCGCGAGCCCGGCCCTGGCGCAGGAGGGCGCCTACCCCGCCAAGCCGATCACCGTGCTGGTCGGCTACCCGCCGGGCGGGAGCACCGACCTGACCGGCCGCGCAGTGGCCGACCAGCTCGCCAAGAAGCTCGGCGTTCCGGTGGTGGTCGAGAATGCCGGCGGCGCGGGCGGCGCGATCGCCGCGACGAAGGTCTCCAAGGCGGCGCCCGACGGCTACACCCTGCTGCTCGGCGCCAACAACGAGATCGCCATCAACCGGTTGATCACGCCCGCCACGGTCAAGTACAGCTACAAGGATTTCACCCCGATCGGACTCGTCGCCTCGCAGCCCATGGTGCTGGTGGCAGCGACCGGCACCGGCGTCAAGACCGCGGCCCAGTTCCTGAGCACGGTCTCGGCGAAGCCGGGGCAGTACAGCTACGGCAGCAGCGGCGTCGGCACGGCGCTGCACCTGGCCGGCGAGATGGTGAAGGAGCAGGGCGGCCTGTTCATGACGCACATTCCCTACCGCGGCGTGGCGCCGCTGACCATCGACCTGGTGGGCGGCTCGCTCGACTACGGCGTGTTCGTGCTGTCGAGCGGCCTGCCGCACATCCGCAGCGGCAAGGTGGTGGCGCTCGGCGTGACGCAGAAGACCCGGTCGCCCGCGGCGCCCGATATTCCCGCCCTCGCCGAACTGCCCAAACTCAAGAACATGGACATCGGCGTCTGGTTCGCCTTGATGGCGCCGCCCAACCTGCCCGCGCCCGTGCTCGCCAGGCTGCGCACCGCGCTCAGGGAGATCCTGCAGACGCCAGAACTGCGCAAGAAGCTCGAGGACTCCGGCTCGACCATTGCGCCGCTCGATGTGGACATGGCCCGCTTCCTGGCCGAAGAGAGCGCCAAGTACCAGAAGATCGTCGATTTCGCGAACATCAAGGAATGACCGACCTTCACTTTGCGCTGCTTCAGCCCGACATCGGCCCCTGGCGCGCGGGCAACACCGGCACCGAGGGCGTCTGGCATTTCGATTCGGGCGTGCCCGGCCGCCGTGCCATGGTCGCGGCGCTCGTGCACGGCAACGAGCTGTGCGGCGCCTGGGCCTTGGCGGGCCTGCTCGAAGCCGGCGTGCGGCCGCGGCAGGGGAGCCTCACGCTGGCTTTCTGCAACCTGGCCGCGTTCGACCGTTTCGATCCGGCCGCGTTCGATGCCTCGCGCTTCGTCGATGAAGACCTGAACCGGCAGTGGTCCGCCGCGCGCCTGGCGCAGGGCAGCACGCTGGAGCGGCGCCGCGCGCAGGCGCTGCTTCCGTTCGTCGCGCAGGCGGACTGGCTGCTCGACCTGCACTCGATGCACGAACCCGGCGCCCCGCTGCTGCTCACGGGGCTGCATGCGCGCAACATCGCGCTCGCGCGCCAGCTGCGCGCACCCGAGCACGTGGTGGTCGACGCAGGCCACCAGGACGGCACCCGCATGCGCGATCACGGCCACTTCGGCTTGCCCGACGGCGAGGCGGGCGACAACCGCGCGCTGCTGGTGGAGTGCGGCTTCCATGGCGACCTGTCGAGCCGCGACGTGGCGCAAGACATGACGCTCCGGTTCCTGGTCGAAGCCGGCACCATCGACAACGTGGCGGCGCACGAGCAGCTTGCGGGCTGGCGCCGCCCCGATGCGGCCCGGCAGCAGGTGCTGCGCGTGACGGGCGGCGTCGTCGCGCGCAGCGAGCGGTTCCGCTTCCTGGCCGACTACCGCGGCCTCGAAACCATTCCGAAGGCGGGCACGCCGATCGGCGACAACGACGGCGAGCCCGTCACCACGCCTTATGACGACTGCGTGCTCGTCATGCCCTCGCTGCGGCAGCTGCGCCCGGGCGTGACGGTGGTTCGCTTCGCGCGGGCCGAGCAGGCCTGAGCTTGCGCGAGGCGGTACGACAGCCGCCTCAGCGCATTTCCTACACGCGGGAACCTGGGTGGCCGCGCATGGTGAATGACGATGGTTCATTCAACACCCACACGGAGCACACCATGACGAAGAAGCAGGATTTCTTGCGCAAGGAACAAAGCCGCGACAAGCATCCCGAGCGCGACCAGGTCGGCAGCCCCGCACGCACCGCCCTGGCCACGGCGCGCGGCACGGCCGAGGCCGATGCGCAGACGCCGCAAAGCGGCAAGCTCGCGAACGACCACAACAAGATGGGGCAGACCCAGCCCACGCAGCTCAACCAGGGCCGCCGCACGCCCGAGAGCCGCCATGATCGCCAGACCATGGGCGCCGGCTCGCAGAACCAGGTCTCGGTGCGCAAGGGCGGTGGCGGGGCCGGGCGGGGGCCGCGCGGCGCAGGCTGATCGCTGCGCGCGGGCACCAGGGCGTCATCAGTCGAGCTTGATGCCCACGGTCTTCACGACCTTCTCCCACTTGCGCGTATCGGCGTTGACGAGCTCGGTGAATTCCACCGGGCCGAGCGCGCCGGCTTCCATGCCCATCTTGGTGATCGACTCGCGCACATTGGGCTGCGCGAGGACGGCACCGATCTCCTTCGCAAGCCGGTTGACCACGGGCATCGGCGTGCCGCCGGTCGTGAAGATGCCATACCACGAGACCACGTCGTAGCCCGGCACGCCCGATTCGGCGATGGTCGGCACCTGCGGCATCGAATCGACGCGAGATCGGAAGAGCGTCGTGTAGGGAAAGAGTGTAGATCTCGGTGGT
>CAMLCW010000436.1 GCA_946478645.1 uncultured Variovorax sp. | reverse complement strand
CGGAAGATGTACGGGAAGCACAGCACGTTGTTGACCTGGTTCGGATAGTCCGAGCGGCCGGTCGCGATGATGCAGTCGGGTCGCACGGCCTTGGCGAGCTCGGGGCGAATCTCGGGCTCGGGGTTGGCCAGCGCCAGGATGATCGGCTGGCCGGCCATCGACTTGACCATGTCGGCGGTGAGCACGCCCGGTGCCGAGAGGCCGAGGAACACGTCGGCGTCCTTCACCACGTCGGCCAGCGTGCGCGCGCCGCTGTCGCGTTGCGCATAGCGCGCCTTCGATTCGTCGAAGCCGCCGGCGCGGCCTTCGTAGACGAGCCCCTTCGAGTCGACCACGCTGATGTTCTCGCGCCGGGCGCCCAGGCCGGTGATGACGTCCAGGCAGGCGATGGCGGCGGCGCCGGCGCCCGAGACGGCGATCTTCACGTCGGCCAGCGTCTTGCCGACCAGTTCGAGCGCATTGAGTACGGCGGCGGCGGAAATGATGGCCGTGCCATGCTGGTCGTCGTGGAACACCGGGATGTTCATGCGCTCGCGCAGCTTCTTCTCGATGTAGAAGCACTCGGGCGCCTTGATGTCCTCGAGGTTGATGCCGCCGAGCGTGGGCTCGAGCGCCGCGATGATCTCGACCAGCTTGTCGGGATCGTTCTCGGCCAGCTCGATGTCGAACACGTCGATGCCCGCGAACTTCTTGAACAGGCAGCCCTTGCCCTCCATCACGGGTTTGGCGGCCAGCGGGCCGATATTGCCCAGGCCCAGCACGGCAGTGCCGTTGGTCACCACGCCCACGAGGTTGCCGCGCGAGGTGAACTCGGCGGCCATGGCGGGGTCGGCCGCGATGTCGAGGCAGGGGTACGCCACGCCGGGCGAGTAGGCGAGCGACAGGTCGCGCTGGTTCAGCAGCGCCTTGGTCGGCGTGACCGAAATCTTGCCCCGGACCGGGGCGCGGTGGTATTCGCGCGCTGCTTCGCGAAGTGCTTCTTCTGCGGGAGAAAGGGGTGCAGCCATGAAAAGTCTCCTTGTTTCTGTCGGGCAACGAGGCTACCGCAAAAGCAGCGCCGATTTGGAGCCGAGGGATGCGGAAAACGCCTGAACCCATAGCGAAGCCGGCAGGCGGTTCGCTACACTCCGCAACCTGTTAACCAAGGTCGAACGCAGTCGGCTGTGGTTACGTTTTTGCCGCGCTCCATGCCCGGGGCCGGCCATCGTCAACAACAACACACGAACGAGAACGAGGGGCAGCGCATGACACCCGGACCTTTCACCACCGCCGAGCCCGACGTCGTGGTCATCGGCGGCGGCCCTTCGGGCTCCACCGTGGCCGCGCTGCTGGCCGACAAGGGCCACGACGTGGTGCTGATCGAGAAGGCGCAGCATCCGCGCTTTCACATCGGCGAGTCGCTGCTGCCGATGAACATGCCGCTGTTCGACCGGCTCGGCGTGCGCACCGAGGTCGAGGCGATCGGTCTGCGCAAGCATGGCGCGGAGTTCGTGTCGCCCTGGCACGACCACAGCAGCCACTTCCACTTCGGCGAGGCGATGGACAAGAGCTTTCCGTACGCGGTGCACGTGCGCCGCTCGGAGTTCGACGAGCTGTTGTTCCGCCATGCCGGCAAGCGCGGCGCACGCACCTTCGAGTGCCAGCGCGTCACCGGCGTCGACATGGACGCCGGCAAGGGCACGCCCGGCAACCGCGCGCTCGTGAAGGTGAAGGCCGACGACGGCACCGAAGTCCAGTGGCGCCCGCGCTTCGTGATCGACGCGAGCGGGCGCGACACGCTGCTGTCGAACCAGTTCGACGCCAAGCAGCGCAACCGCAAGCATGCGAGCGCCGCGCTCTATGGCCACTTCGTCAATGCCGAGCGCCGGCCGGGACGCTTCGAGGGCAACATCACGCTGTTCTGGTTCGACCATGGATGGTTCTGGTACATCCCGCTGAAGGACGGCACCGTGAGCGTCGGCGCGGTGGCCTCGCCCGCGTACTTCAAGCGCCGCAAGGGCACGCTCGAAGCGTTCCTGATGGAAACCATCGCGCTTGCGCCCAAGCTCCAGGCCCGCCTTGCGAACGCCACGCTGGTCGACGGCGTCACCTCGACCGGCAACTACGCCTACGACTCGAAGTTCTGCCGCGGCGATCGCTTCATGATGGTGGGCGACGCCTACGCCTTCGTCGACCCGATGTTCTCGTCGGGCGTCTACCTGGCGATGAACAGCGGCTTCGAGGCCGCCGCCGCGGCCGACCTCTGGCTGCGCGGCGAGGCGAAAGAAGCAGAGCGCGCCTTCCGCCACTACGAGAAGGTGATGAAGCGCGGCCCCCGGATGTTCTCGTGGTTCATCTACCGCATCACCTCGCCCGCGATCCGGCGCCTTTTCATGAACCCGCGCAACATCTGGCGCATGCAGGAGGCACTGCTGTCCATCCTGGCCGGCGACCTGTTCCGCAACACGCCGATCGGCCCGCGCTTCTGGGGCTTCAAGGTGACCTACTACGCCTCATGCCTCGGCATCCTGCCGCAGGCTGTGAAGACCTGGGCCTGGCGGCGGCGGAACCTGAAGGAGTCGCTGGAGACGGCGAAGTAGGCCGCTGAACGCGGACTTCCGGACGCAGAAGAAAGACAAAAACTACGCAGAAGTCGCAAAAGAAACCAAAACCATTTTTTGGTTTTCCTTTTGCGTCCTCTGCGAAACCTTTGCGTCCTCTGCGTCCGGCTGTCCGATTGCTACGGCCTCAATCCGGCGCCACCGTGTGCTGCGCCAGCGCCTCGAGCGCACGGACCAGCGCCGAGTGATCCTGCTGCCCATGGCCCAAAGCGGCGCAGGCGTTCATCAGCTGCGCCGCGCCCGCCGTCTGCGGCAGCGCCACGCCGAGGGAGCGCGCGCTCTGCAGCGCGAGGTTCAAGTCCTTCTGGTGCAGCGAGATGCGGAAGCCCGGCGCGAAGGTGCGCTTGATCATGCGTTCGCCGTGCACCTCGAGGATGCGCGAGCTGGCGAAGCCGCCCATCAGCGCCTGGCGCACCTTGGCCGGATCGGCGCCGGCCTTCGAGGCGAACAGCAGCGCCTCGCCCACGGCCGCGATGTTGAGCGCCACGATGATCTGGTTGGCCACCTTGCAGACCTGGCCGTCGCCGACGCCGCCCACCAGCGTGACGTTCTTGCCCATCTTCTCGAGCAGCGGGCGCACGCGGCCGAAGGTGCCTTCGTCGCCGCCGCACATGATCGTGAGGCTCGCGGCCTTGGCGCCCACTTCGCCGCCCGAGACCGGTGCGTCGATGTAGCCGCAGCCGAGCGCGAGGATGCGCTGGGCGAAGCCCTTGGTGGCGATCGGGTCGATGGAGCTGCAGTCGACCACGATCTTGCCGCGCGAATCCTTCAGGCCCTCGGCCACGCCCTGCGTGCCGGGCTCGCCGAACAGCACCTTTTCCACGTCGGGCGTGTCGGGCACCATGATGAAGATCACGTCGGCCCGGCGCGCCACCTCGGCCGCCGAGGCGCAGATCGTGGCCTTCGAGATGAAGGGCTCGGGCGTGTTGCCGTGCGTGTTCACGAAGAGTTCGTGGCCCGCGTCGAGCAGGTGGCCCGCCATGGGCGCGCCCATGATGCCGAGGCCGATGAATCCGATTTTTTGGGGTTGCGTTGCCGACATGTCTGTGTTTCCTTGAATGTTGTTGTCCGTGTTCACTTCTGGGGTGCTGCGGCCAGCGCCTGGCGCCAGCCGAGGCCTTCGGTGGTCGTGCTGCGGGGCTTGTATTCGCAACCGATCCAGCCGTCGTAGCCGAGCGCATCGATGTGCGCGAAGAGCCAGGGGTAGTTGATCTCGCCCGTACCCGGCTCGCCGCGCCCCGGGTTGTCGGCCAGCTGAATGTGGCCGATGCGCGCGAAGTGCTTCGCGAGCGTGTTCCCCAGTTCACCCTCGGTGCGCTGCGCGTGGTAGATGTCGTACTGCACGCGCAGGTTGGCCGAGCCCACCTCGTCGATCAGCGCCACCGTCTGGTCGGTGCGGTTGAGGAAGAAGCCGGGAATGTCGAAGGGATTGATCGGCTCCACGAGCAGGCCGAGGCCTGCCG
>CAMLCW010000435.1 GCA_946478645.1 uncultured Variovorax sp. | reverse complement strand
CCACCGCGGTGTCTTCGTCGCCGATCAGCGGCAGCAGGGCCTGTGCCAGCGCGAACAGGTTCCAGTACGCCACGTTGGGCTGCTGGTTGAACGCGTAGCGGCCGCTGGTGTCGCTGTGGTTGCAGATGTGCCCGGGGTCGAAGCCGTCGAGGAACTGGAACGGCCCGTAGTCGATCGTGAGCCCCAGGATGCTCATGTTGTCGGTGTTCATCACGCCATGGCAGAAGCCCACGGCCTGCCACTTGGCGAGCAGCAGGGCGGTGCGCTCGCTCACGGCCTCGAGGAAGGCTGCGTACGCATTGCCGCCGAAGCGATCGCTGCCGCGGCAGTCCGGGTAGTAGCGCTCGATCACGTAGTCGGCCAGTTCGCGCAACGCATCGTGCTGCTCGTTGGCGGCAAAGTGCTCGAAATGGCCGAAGCGGATGAAGCTCGGCGCCACGCGCGTCACCACGGCGGCGGTCTCGATCTCTTCGCGGCGCACGCGGGCGTCGGAGCCGGTGACGCACAGCGCGCGCGTGGTCGGAATGCCCAGCCCGGCCATCGCCTCGCTGCAGAGGAATTCGCGGATGCTCGAGCGCAATACCGCGCGACCGTCGCCCATGCGCGAGTAGGGCGTGCGCCCCGCGCCCTTGAGCTGGACTTCGAGCCCGCCAGCGGTTTCTCCGAGCATGATCGCCCGGCCATCGCCGAGCTGGCCCGCCCACACGCCGAACTGGTGGCCGCTGTAGACCGTGGCGAACGGCGCGGTGCCGGCCACGGGGATGTTGCCGCTCAGTGCCTCGAGCACCGCGTCGGTGCGCCAGCCCGCGGGCAGCCCGAGCTCGCGCGCGACCTGCTCGCTGTGGCCGACCCAGTACGGCGGCGTGGGGGAACTCAGCGGCGTGGGCTGCAGCGCGGTGAAGAAGCGCGGCCCCAGCCTGGCAAAGCCGGGCACCCAGGCCAGGCCCAGGTCGGCGGAAGCGGAAGCAGAAGCGGGGGTCTCGTTGCTGCCGATCGCACCGGCAGGTTGGCTCGTAGGCGTCATCCATGGATTGTCCGGCACAGCGCGAGACCCCTTGCCGCGGGGGGACTCGATGGCAGGCATCTCCTACCTTTCGGTAGACAGGCCGCGCATGTGACAGCCGCATGTCCGCGCAGTGCGGGTTTCTGGCATTGTGCGAACGCACAAAGATTGCGTGAATCGCCTCATGTTCGAAACCGCTGAAATCGTTGAAGAAAAAAGGAGCCTGTAGATGCTGGGTTTGATGCAAGACCAACCGCTTTTGATCTCGTCGCTGATCGAGTTCGCCGAGCGCCATCATGGCGACGCCGAGATCGTCTCGCGCCGGGTCGAAGGCGATGTCCACCGGAGTTCGTGGAGCCAGATCGCCTCGCGCGCCCGGCAGGTCGCCAACGCGCTCGACGGCGAGCAGTTGCTCTTCAGCGACCGCGTCGCGACCCTGGCCTGGAACGGCTACCGCCACCTCGAGCTGTACTACGGCGTGAGCGGCACCGGGCGGGTGCTGCACACCATCAATCCGCGCCTGCATCCCGACCAGATCGCCTGGATCGCCAACCATGCCGAAGACCAGATCCTCTGCTTCGACCTGAGCTTCCTGCCGCTGGTGCAGGCGGTGCATGCCAAGTGCAGCACCGTGCGCAAGTGGGTCGCGCTGTGCGACGCCGACAAGCTGCCGGCCGACAGCGGCATCCCGGGCCTCGTGAGCTACGAGGACTGGATCGCCGCGCATTCGGACGACTACGACTGGCCGAGCTTCGACGAGAACTCGGCCTCGAGCATGTGCTACACGAGCGGCACCACGGGCAACCCGAAGGCCGCGCTCTACAGCCATCGCTCCACGCTGCTGCACGCCTATGCGGCGGCGCTGCCCGACGTGATGCGCATCTCGGCGCGCGATGCGGTGCTGCCGGTGGTGCCGATGTTCCACGTCAACGCCTGGGGCATTCCGTATTCGGCCGCGCTGGCCGGTGCCAAGATCGTGTTCCCCGGCCCGGCGCTCGACGGCAAGTCGGTGTTCGAGCTCATCGAGTCCGAAGGCGTGACCTTCGCGGCCGGCGTGCCCACGGTGTGGCAGATGATGCTCGGCCACATGCAGGCCAACGACCTCAAGTTCTCGACGCTCGAGCGCACCGTGATCGGCGGCTCGGCCTGCCCGCCGGCCATGATCCGCGCGTTCCAGGACCTCTACCAGGTCGAGGTGCTGCATGCCTGGGGCATGACCGAGATGAGCCCGCTCGGCACGCTGTGTACGCTCAAGAACAAGCACCTCGCGATGCCCGCCGAGGCCCAGGTCGCGATTCGCCAGAAGCAGGGCCGCGCCATCTTCGGCGTCGACATGAAGATCGTCGACGGCGAGGGCCGCGAGCTGCCCTGGGACGGCAAGGCCTTCGGCGACCTGCTCGTCAAGGGCCCCTGGGTGGTGAAGGAGTACTTCAAGGGCGAGGGCGGCGATCCGCTGGTGCCCGACGCGCAGGGCCGGGGCTGGTTCCCGACCGGCGACGTCGCGACCATCGATGCCGACGGCTTCCTGCAGATCACCGACCGCAGCAAGGACGTGATCAAGTCGGGCGGGGAATGGATCAGCTCGATCGAGATCGAGAACATCGCGGTCGCGCATCCGGCCGTGGCCATGGCGGCGTGCATCGGCGTGGCGCATCCCAAGTGGGACGAGCGGCCGATCATCGCGGTGGTCAGGAAGCCCGGCACCGAGGTCACGCGCGAGGAACTGCTCGGCTTCTACGAAGGCAAGACCGCCAAGTGGCAGGTGCCCGACGACGTGGTGTTCGTCGAGGCGATCCCGATCGGTGCCACCGGCAAGATCCTCAAGACGCGGCTGCGCGAAATGTTGAAAGACTACACGCTGCCTATGGGTTGAGTGCACGGCTGTCGCGGGCGCGATAGCGCAGCCGGGTTTGGCGGCCCGGCTTGCGGGCATTCCCTGTGGGGCAGCGAAAAGTGCGCTTGTACCCTGCGGCCTCACCCTCAACCGGAGATCTCTTCATGCATCCAGCGATCCAATCAGCCGCCTCCTGCGTCTTCCTGCTTGCCGCCACGGCGGCCTTCGCCCAGAAAGGGGAGACCGTCAAGGTCGCCTGGCTCGATCCGCTCTCGGGGTTGATGGCCGCCGTCGGGACCAACCAGCTCAAGACCACGCAGCTGCTGGTGGAGGAGTTCAACAAGAAGAACACCTCGGGCGTGAAGTTCGAGCTGATCGCCATCGACAACAAGCTGAGCCCGCAGGAAACCACCGCCGCGCTGCGCTCGGCGATGGACCAGGGCGCGCGCTACGTGCTGCAGGGCAACGGCTCGGGGCCGGCGCTCGCGATCATGGACGCACTCGAGAAGCACAACAGGCGCAATCCCGGCAAGGAGATGGTCTACATCAACTATGCGGCCGTCGATCCCGACCTGACCAACAGCAAGTGCAGCTACTGGCACTTCCGGCTCGACGCCGACACCTCCATGAAGATGGAAGCATTGACCACCTTCATGAAGGAGCAGCCGGACATCAAGAAGGTCTACCTGTTCAACCAGAACTATTCGCACGGCCAGCAGGTCTCGAAGTTCGCCAAGGAGGGCCTCAAGGCCAAGCGTCCCGACATCGAGATCGTCGGCGACGACCTGCATCCGCTCGCCCAGGTGCGCGACTTCTCGCCGTACATCGCCAAGATCAAGGCCTCGGGCGCCGATTCGGTCATCACCGGCAACTGGGGCTCCGACCTCGCGCTGCTGCTCAAGTCGGCCAACGACGCGGGGCTCGACGTCAAGTTCTTCACCTACTACGCCTACGGCACGGGCGCGCCGACCGCGATGGCCGCCGGCTCCGACGGCCGGGTCTATGCCGTCGGCTACGGCCACTACAACATGGGCGGCGAGATCCAGCGCCTGATGGGCGAGTTCAAGAAGAAGATGGGCGACGACATGGTGCAGACCTCGATCTACACCGCGTTCACGATGCTCGACACCGCCTTCGCGAAGGCCCGCAGCACCGAACCCGTCAAGGTCGCGGCGACGATGGAAGGCATGAAGTTCAAGAGCTTCAACGGCGACGTCGAGATGCGCAA
>CAMLCW010000434.1 GCA_946478645.1 uncultured Variovorax sp. | reverse complement strand
GCATGTCGAACTGCATGAACACGTTGTTCCAGATCTCGATGTAGCGGTCGCCGTCTTCGTCCGGGCTGCCGGGCGGGCCGCCGGCGATCTCGGGGCCGTGGTCGTAGAAGATCTCGGAGCACGGGCCGCAGGGGCCGGTGTCGGCCATCATCCAGAAGTTGTCGGACATGTAGCGTCCGCCCTTGTTGTCGCCGATGCGCACCACGCGCTCGGGCGGCAGGCCGATCTCCTGGGTCCAGATGTCGTAGGCCTCGTCGTCCTCGATGTAGACCGTGGCCCAGAGCTTCTCGGCCGGCAGCTTGTAGACCTGCGTCAGCAGCTCGAACGCCCACTTGAGCGAATCGCGCTTGAAGTAGTCGCCGAAGCTCCAGTTGCCCAGCATCTCGAAGAAGGTGTGGTGGCGCGCGGTGTAGCCCACGTTCTCGAGGTCGTTGTGCTTGCCGCCCGCACGCAGGCAGGCCTGGACCGAGGCCGCGCGCACGTAGGGGCGCTTGTCTTCGCCGAGGAACACGTCCTTGAACTGAACCATGCCCGAGTTCGTGAACATGAGCGTCGGGTCGTTGCCCGGCACCAGCGAGCTCGAAGGCACCACCGTGTGGCCCTTGGAGGCGAAGAAATCGAGAAAGGTCTTGCGGATGTTCGCGACCGTGATTGTGGGCTGGCTCATCTTTGGGTTCGTCGTCTTCCGTCGGGGCGGCGCGGCGATGGCGACCCCGTGTCGAACCCACTGCGGCGAACCGGCCCGGCTGCTTGATTTGCTGGACCGGCGATTATAGGTTTGGCCTCTGTCCCCGGCAGGGGCGGGCCGAGCATCCTCGGGCGCGGCAGGCCGAAGCGTTTCGCCCCGCGCCGGATGGTCACAGAATGGATGCCATACCCGTTCCGCCCGACAGCCGCCAACGGAGGCGCCCATGCCGACCATTCCCTGTGCGATTCTCGAAGCCCCTTCCACGCTGGGCCTGGCGACGGACGGCGTGGAGCGCCTGCCCAGCCAATTGCTGGATCATGGCTTTGCGAGGCGCATCGGTGGGCGCCGCACCGGGCGGCTGGCGGTGCCTGCGAAGCACCCTGTGCCCGACCCCGCGACCGGCATCCTCAACGCCCCCGCCATCGCGGCGTGGTCGAGCAAGCTCGCCGATGCGGTGGAAGCGGTGCTCGACGCCGGCGAATTCCCGGTCGTGCTCGGCGGCGATTGCACGATCCTGCTGGGCTCGATGCTCGCGTTTCGACGGCGCGGCCGCTACGGGCTCTTCTTCATCGACGGCAATGCCGACTTCTTCCAGCCCGCGGCGGAACCGAATGGCGAAGGCGCCTCGATGGACCTGGCCCTCGTCACCGGCCACGGCCCGCCGCAACTGACCGGCCTCGAAGGCCGCGGTCCTCTGGTCCGTCCCGAAGACGCCGTTGCCTTCGCCTACCGCGATCACGAAGACCAGGCAGCGTATGGAAGCCAGCCGCTCCCCCGGGCGCTCAAGGCGATCGACCTTCCGGCCGTGCGTGCGATCGGCATCGAGGCTGCTGCACGCGAAGCGGTCGCGCACCTGACGCGCGAGGAACTGGACGGCTTCTTCATCCACCTCGACGCCGATTGCCTCGACGACGCGATCATGCCGGCCGTCGATTTCCGCGTGCCGGGCGGGTTGTCCTGGAACGAGCTGGAGACCGCGCTTCGGATTGCGCTGGCGAGCGGCAAGGCTGCCGGCATCGAGATCACCATCTACAACCCGCGCCTCGATGCCGACGGCAGCGCCGGCCGCGGACTCGCCGACGTGCTGGCTGCAGCGCTCGGAACGGCAGTGCGCTGAATCCGGACCGACGCAGCGCGGCGGAACCAAACGCGCCCGGCTTCGTCCTATTCATCCCGGCTGACCATCGATTCGATCAAGGAGCATGCATGGCGGGCCATGAGGCGACACACTGGAAGGTCGAGGACCTGGACTTCTCCCGCATCGCGGTCGACCAAGTCCGGCAGGACGAGAACCTGTTCTATCTCGTCGCGTCCGCGTCCTTCATCGAGAGCGGCTCCGACCTCTACACCCGCAACCTCGTCGACTTCTTCCGCGGCGATGACGAGGTGACCGCCTGGCTCGACGAACACTGGGAAGCCGAGGAACTGCAGCACGGCAAGGCGCTGCGCGCCTACATCGCCCACGTCTGGCCCGACTTCGACTGGGAGACCGCGTACCGCGGCTTCCTCGACGAGTACGCCGGCTTCTGCAAGGTCGAGCTGCTGGCCGCGACGCGCGGCCTCGAGCTGAGTGCGCGCTGCGTGGTCGAGACCGGCACCGCCAGCTACTACCGCGCACTGGCGCGCTGCACGACCGAACCAGTGCTGCGCGACCTGGCTGGACGCATCGCGGCCGACGAGGTCAGCCACTACAAGCACTTCTACCGCTTCTTTCGCCGCTACCGCGTGCAGGAAGGACTCGGCCGGCTCCGCGTGCTGCGCACCATCGGCCGCCGCACCCTCGAGCTCAAAAGCGAGGACGCCGACTGCGCCGTGCGCCATGCGGTGCGGGTACGAGCGCCCGAGCGCGCGGCCGACAGCGCCTACGTCGCGCAGCTCGGCCCGCGCATGAACAGCAGCATCCGCACCCACCTGAGCGCGGGTGCCACGCTCAAGATGCTGATGCGCCCGCTGGAGCTTCCGGCCCGCGTGCAGACGGTGGTC
This sequence comes from uncultured Variovorax sp., assembly GCA_946478645.1. Next base: position 1,428 of record CAMLCW010000434.1, on the reverse strand, counting down.
CAGTACCCGATCAGGCAGCTCATGACGCATGTGTTCCTGCGCTGATGCACATGGTCCACGCCATCTCATCGAAAATCAGCCGATTTATGTACACTTTTGAACTACAAACCGGAGGCTGCCATGCCTGACTTCATCCCGCGCAATGCCCCCCTGGAATGGGCATCGATGTTCGCCGCCGAATGGACGCGCCTGGCAGGCGGGCGCGCCGACCACGAGTTCCTGATCGACCAGGGGCTGACGCTCGTGCGCGTGGTGGGCGATCGCTCGCCGGCCGAAGTCGCACGCCTGCATTTCGAGAACACGCCCGAACCCGATCAGCTCGCACGCGACTTCGAGGCCGACTTCACCGCGCTCGCGGCCGAACTCGGCATCATCCGCCCCGGCGAGCGGCTCGACCAGGCGCACATCGACTTCGCGCACGGCGTGGCCGAGCTGTGCGCGGCAATGGGCGACACCTATGGCGACACGGCGCATGGGCCGGCGGGGAAGCACTGGGGCGCGATGCGGGGGCCCATCTGAAGGCCTGCGGCCTCTGTCTGTCGTCTCAGCAACGCTCGTGGCCCGGTGTGCACGGCGCACGCATGAGGTCGAACCAGCCGAGCGGCGTGATCCGCTTCACCACCGCCAGCTTCGCAGGCTTGCCACCGGCGCCCGACGAAAGCTCGAGCGAAGCATCGACCAGACCGGCGGAGAGCAATTCCGCGACGCAGGCGATATCCCCCGGGTCCTGGATCCGCAAAGGGAACTCAGCACGCTGGATTTTTTGCAGATAGTCGGACGGCATCGGGTTGGCGTGAGTGGATTGCCGGACGATAAGCAACCCGATGGCTGCGCAGGAGCAAACTTGTTAACAAGATTGCTCTGATTGAGAATTTTTTCACGAGTCCTCGAACAGATGCACCGCTCGCAAATATGCTCGCATGTTTCGGCCATGACGACATCGAAGCCCTCACCACCGCGAAAGCCGTACGACATCAAAGAACAGTGGCATTGGGGCCGGGGCATGCGGCACCTGCGCATCAGCGACTTCTTGATGGATGGCCGAATCCTGGTTCCGGGGGACCTGACTGGCGACGGCCCCGCGACGGACGATGGAACCGGCGCACTGCGCACGGTCGGCGGCATTCAGGTCGGCTCCGCAGACTACGAGACCGGCTATATGTGGGTTGGACGCAGGCTGCAGGAAGGCGACTTGCCCGGAAAGCCAAGAACGTAGCGTTGACTGGTTCGACAGCCGTAGCCTGCCGCAGCTGACCTGGAATTCCTTTAGCGCATGGCAGGGTGGCGGCGCGATCGTCCACGAACATGGACCTATACTCCGGGCTGTCGCCGCGCAGCAGAAAAGCTCACGGCGGCTCGCTGAGCAGCGAAACGCGGGTGTAGTTCAATGGTAGAACGGCAGCTTCCCAAGCTTCATACGAGGGTTCG
>CAMLCW010000433.1 GCA_946478645.1 uncultured Variovorax sp. | reverse complement strand
CGTCGCGCTGCTGATCTGGTGGATCGGCCCGCTGGTGCGCATCGGCGAACTGGCGCCGCTCGAGACCGAGCTCTCGCGCGCCGTGCTGATCGGGCTCATCGTGCTGGCCGTGGTGCTGCGCCTGCTGTGGCGCCGCTGGCGCGCGCGCCGCGCGAGCCAGTTCCTGACCGACGGCCTCATGAAGGCACCCGCGCCCAAGGCCGGCGCGCCGGTCGACGGCGAGCAGAAGATCCTCGACACCCGCTTCAACGAGGCTGTCGCCACGCTCAAGCAGATGCGGCTGCATGCGGCGGGCAGGAAGCCCGGCTGGCGCGACTGGCTCTCGATCTCGGGCGGCAGCTACCTGTACGACCTGCCGTGGTACGTGTTCATCGGCGCACCGGGTGCGGGCAAGACGACCGCGCTGGTCAACTCGGGCCTGAGCTTTCCGCTGGCCGAGAAGTTCGGCCCCGGCGCGATCCGCGGCGTGGGCGGCACGCGCAACTGCGACTGGTGGTTCACCGACGAGGCCGTGCTGATCGACACCGCGGGCCGCTACACCACACAGGACAGCCACCAGGCCGAGGACAAGAGCGCCTGGGAAGGCTTCCTGGGGCTGCTGCGCAAGGTGCGGCCGCGCCGCCCGCTCAACGGCGTGTTCCTCACGGTGAGCGTGGCGGACCTGCTGAGCCAGGGCCCCGAGCAGCGCAGCCAGCTGGCCGCATCCATCCGCGCGCGCCTGCTCGAGCTCGACGAGAAGCTCGTCACGCGGCTGCCGGTGTATGTGCTCGTCACCAAGAGCGACCTGCTCTACGGCTTCACCGACTACTTCGACGACCTCGGCAAGGAGCAGCGCGCGCAGGTGTTCGGCTTCACGCTCGCGGCCGACGAGAACGTGCAGTCCGACGAGAAGGGCCTGTCGGCCGCGTTCCACCGCGAGTTCGGGCTGCTGCACAACCGCATCAACGACGGGCTGATTCCGCGCATGCAGCGCGAGAGCGACGGCACGCGGCGCGCCGCGATCTTCGGCTTTCCGGCGCAGTTCGGCTCGGTCGGCGCGATGCTGTCGGACCTGCTCGAGCAGGTGTTCACCGGCTCGCGCTTCGCGCAGCCGCCGTGGGTGCGCGGCGTCTACTTCACCAGCGGCACGCAGGAGGGCAGCCCGATCGACCGCGTGATGGGCAGCCTCGCGCGCAGCTTCGGTATCGAGCGCGCGATGCTCGCGCCGCAGAAGTCGAGCGGGCGCAGCTACTTCCTCACCGCGCTGCTGCGCGAAGTGGTGTTCCCCGAGCAGCGCCTGGCCGGTGCCAACGTGAAGCTCGAGCGCCGCCGCCACACGCTGCGCATGGCCGGCGTGGCGGCCATGACGCTCGTCACGCTCGGCCTGCTCGCGGGCTGGGGCTGGAGCGCGATGAAGAACATGGACTACCTGCGCTCGGTCGAGGCGCGCGTCGAGCCCGCGCGCCAGGCGCTCGCGGCGCTTCCGTCGCGGGTGCAGAACCTGGTCGAGGTGGCGCCGGTGCTGCAAGGGCTGCGCGACATCTGGAAGACGCCCGACAACCGCCAGGGCGACGCACCGCTCGCGATGACGCTCGGCCTCTACCAGGGCGACAAGCTCGACGCCGCCGCCATGCTCACGCACCAGCGCGCGCTCAACGACGCCTTCCTGCCGCAGATCGCCAAGCGCGTGGAGGACCAGCTGCGCACCGCGCAGCGCGACAACCTCGAATACACCTACGAGGCCCTCAAGAGCTACCTGATGCTCTACCAGCCCGAGCACTTCGATGCCGAGGCGCTCAAGGCCTGGATCACGCTCGACTGGGCGCGCAGCCTCGACCGCGGCATTCCCGAGGACCAGCGCCAGGCGCTGGAAGACCAGCTCGACGTGCTCATCGCGCAGGGCCCCCCGCGTTCGCCGCTCAAGATCGACGAGAACCTGGTGCGCAGCGTGCGCGCGATGCTCGCGAGCTATCCGCTCGAGCAGCGCGTGTTCAGCCGCCTCAAGCGCCAGCGCGCGACCAAGGACATTCCGGCCTTCAGCATCGCCGCTGCGGCCGGCCCCTCGGCGCCGCTGGTGTTCGAGCGCATCAGCGGCAAGCCGCTGACCGAAGGCGTGCCGGGCATGTTCACCTACGACGGCTACCACAAGCGCTTTCAGAACGAGGTGGTGGTGCTCACCGGCCTGCTCGCGCAGGAAGACCCGTGGGTGCTCGGCCAGGACCGCAGCGCCACCGACCGCCTGCGCGACGCGGCGGCCATCGGCGCGCTGACCGACCGCGTGCGCCGCCTCTACCTGGCCGAATACGTCAAGCAGTGGGAAGCGCTGCTGGCCGACGTGCGGCTGATCCGCGCCACCGGCCTGGAGAAGAACATCGAGGCCGCGCGCATCCTTTCGGGCGTGGGATCGCCGCTCGCCAACTTCCTGCGCGCGGTGGTGAAGGAAACCACGCTGATCCCCGCCGACCAGCCCAAGGACGTGGTGAGCAAGGCGAGCGCCACCGTCGCGAGCACGCGCAAGGGCCTCGAAGACCTGTTCGGCGGCGACCCGAACCGGCCCGTGGCCAGCGGCAAGCGCATCGAGAGCATCGTCGACGACCGCTTCGAGCCGCTGCGCCGCCTCGTCACGCCCGTGGCGCCGGGCCAGCCCGCGCCGATCGACGATGCGCTGAAGCTCTTCAACGAGGTCTACGTGTACCTCAACGCGGTCGACACGGCCGTGAAGGGCCGCACCTCGCCGCCGCCCGGCGACGTGGCCGGCAAGCTCAAGTCCGACGCCGGGCGCCTGCCCGAGCCGGTGCGCACCATGGTCGAGAATCTGAGCCAGACCGGCGCCGCGCAGGCGCAGGTGGCCGAGCGCGGCAACCTGAGCCAGGACCTGCGCCCGGTGACCGAGTTCTGCAACCGCGCCATCGCGGGCCGCTATCCCTTCGTGGGCAGCAGCAAACGCGACGTGCTGCCCGAGGACTTCGGCCAGATGTTCGGTGCCGGCGGGCTGATGGACGACTTCTTCCAGAAGCGTCTCGCGTCGCTGGTCGACACCAGCACCCGGCCGTGGCGCTACAAGCCCGTGGCCGAGCGCGGTGCGATCACCACGCAGGCGCTCGCCCAGTTCGAGCGTGCCGCACGCATCAAGGACATCTTCTTTCGCGGCGGCGGCCGCGGCCCGTCGATGCGGCTCGACTTCAAGCCGGTGGAGATGGATGCGGGCATCACGCAGTTCATCCTCGACGTGGACGGCCAGCTCGTGAAGTACGCGCACGGCCCCGTGGTGCCGATGGCCGTGCAGTGGCCCGGCCCGAAGGGCAGCAACCAGGTGCGCATCCAGGTCAGCCCGCCGTCGGCGACCGGCAGTTCGGGCGCGGCGGTCGATGGGCCGTGGGCGCTGTTCCGCGCGCTCGACGACGGCCAGCTCGAGGCCGGCGATGCGCCCGAGAAGTTCTTCATCACCTTCCAGGTCGGTGCGCGCAAGACGCGCTTCGAAGTGACGACCAACAGCGTGCAGCATCCGATCCGTTTGAAGGAACTGCGCGAGTTCTCCTGTCCGGAGGGGTTGTGAGGATGACGACGGAGGCCGCTGCGTTGCCCGGCTGGTTCGGCAAGTTGCCGGGCATGGGCGACTTCGCGCACCGGCGGCTGCCCGCGTCGTTCCGCGATGCGTGGGACCCGTGGCTGCAGCGCGGGCTGTCGCGGCTGCGCGACCGGCATGCGGACTGGACCGCCCATTACCTGCAGGCGCCGGTCTGGTGCTTTGCGCTCGGGCCCGGAGTGGTGGGCGAGGACGGCTGGATCGGGGTGATGATGCCGTCGGTCGATGGGGTGGGGCGGTACTTTCCGTTCACGGTCGCGGTGCCGTCGGACTCGCTCGCGGCGGCGCTGCCGTGGTGGGCCTGTGCGACGCGGGCCGCGCTCGAAGGGCTCGATGGCGACCTCGATGCGTTGCGCTTCGATGCGGTGCTGGCGCGGGTGTTTGCTGGCGATGCTGGAGCGCCTGGGCGCGGGGCGTCGCTCGCACTGCCTGCGGCGGGGGAGACGCTGTGGATGGTCGATCCGTCGGTTGACGAGGCGGTGCGGATGGCGTGCCGCGGGTTGCCTGTGGATGAGGCGTTCGAGGCAGATCGGAAGAGCAC
>CAMLCW010000432.1 GCA_946478645.1 uncultured Variovorax sp. | reverse complement strand
CGGGTAGGCCAGCCCGACCGCCATGACCAGCACCGCCGGCAGGATGTAGGCGTAGGGGACGAAGCGGGCCAGGCGTGCGGAGTTCATCTCAGGCCTTCAGCCAGCCGCCCCTGCGCAGCACCGTCTCGGCGTCCTTGACCACCGCGTCCAGTGCCTGCTTGGCCGGCTTGTTTCCGGTGATCACATCGGGCAGCGCCTGGCCGAGGATCTGCTGGCTGATGTGGTCCCATTCGGGAATCAGCGGGCGCCAGTCGGGGTTGCAGATCTTCAGCGACTCGCGCAGCGCGGGCAGCTCGATCGGGTATTTCTTCGCGACGTCGGCGTTCTCGGTCGTGCTCACGCGGTTGATGTTGCCGCCGGCCAGCGCGAGCTTCACGTCGGCCTGCTTGCTGGTCATCCACTGCATGAACAGGAAAGCCGCTTCCTTGTTGCGCGCGTTCTTCGGGATCGCCATGGCGAAACCGCCGCTCTGCGCCGAGTGCTGCACGGCCTTGGGGTGCAGCGCGTAGCCGATCTTGCCGGCCACCTTGCTCTTCGCCGGGTCCTGCGCCGGGCCGAAGACCGACACCGAATCCAGGTAGAAGGCCGCCTGGCCCTGCAGGAACGCGTTCTGCATTTCGCCGAAGCCATAGCTCGGGATGCCCGACGGACCCGTTTCGACGATCTCCCTGAGCACTTCGGCCGCGCGCACGCCCGCGGGGTTGTTGAAGGCGGCGCGCCAGTCCTTGTCGAACACCTCGCCGCCGTGCGGCGTGAGGTGCATCAGCCATGCCGCGGTGACCTGGTGACCGGTCTGGCCGCGCGAGGTCAGGCCGCCGATGCCTTCCTTGTCCTTGATGACGTGGCAGGCCTTGAGCAACTCCTCGTAGGTCTTGGGCACCGCGAGCTTGTGCTTCTCGAGGATGTCGGCACGGTAGCCGAGCACGCCGGTCTCGGCGCCGAACGGAATGCCATACGGGCGCGCACCGGGGCCGGGCAGGTACATCTTCGGGCCGCCGACCAGGGCGTTGGTGTCCCAGTACTTGGGGATGATGTCCTTCTGGTCCCAGGCCGGGTCGGCCAGCGCGGCGTTGTTGAAGTAGGTGTCGAGCGGCTCGATCAGGTCCTTCTTGACGTACTCGGTCTTCCACATGACGACGTAGACGATCACGTCGTAGTCGCCGTTGCCGCGCTTGCCCATCTCGAGCACCTGCTTGTCCTTCATGCGCAGGTACTGCATCTTGTCGCGCTCGACCTTGATGCCCGTCTCTTTCGTGAATTCGGCGAACAGCTTCTCGGCCTGGTCGTAGTGCGGATGCGCCGGGTAGTTGACGACGATCGTCTGGCCCTTGTATTTGGCGTAGCGGTTCTGCGCGAGGGCATGCACCCAGGGTCCGAGCGCGGCGCCGGCGGCGGCGCCCTGAATCAGTTGGCGGCGTTTCATGACAGTCTCCCGTTGGTGGTGGAACTAGATGCGCAGCGAGCGGCCGTGCCCGCCGGATTCGAATGCGAACAGGTCGTCCGGATGCGCATGTGCGGTGATGGCGGTACCGACCGCCGGCCCGTGGTTGCCTGCGGCGACCAGGACGACCTGCGTGGGCGCCGTGCCCTGCAGGCTGCAATTCAGCACGCTTTCGGTGCCCAGGTATTCGCAGACGTCCACGTTCAGCGAGAGCGACAGGGCTTCGCCCTCGGGCTCGCCGAAGCGCAGCGCCTGCGGCCGGATGCCGACCACCACCGGCTGCCCGACCAGGCGGGCGGCGGCATCGCGCATCGAAGCGGGCACCGGGCAGTGGAACGCCTCCGAGACGAACTGCAGGCCCGAATCGCCAGCCTGCACCTGCGCGTCGAGGAAGTTCATCGACGGGCTGCCGATGAAGCCCGCGACGAACTGATTCAGCGGCTGGTTGAACACCTCGTCGGGCGAACCCATCTGCTGGATCCGGCCCTGGTCCATCACGACGATGCGGTCGGCCAGCGTCATGGCCTCGATCTGGTCGTGCGTCACATAGACCGTGGTCTTGCCCAGGCGCCGATGGAGCATCGCGATCTCGATGCGCATCTGGCCGCGCAGCTTGGCGTCGAGGTTGGACAGCGGCTCGTCGAACAGGAACACCTTCGGTTCGCGCACGATCGCACGGCCCATGGCCACGCGCTGGCGCTGGCCGCCCGACAGCTCCTTGGGCTTGCGCTGCAGCAGGTGGGTGATGCTCAGCACGTTGGCCGCGGCCTGCACGCGCTGCTCGATCTCGGCGCGCGGCACGCGCGCCAGGTCGAGCGCGAAGCTCATGTTCTGCGCCACGTTCATGTGCGGGTAGAGCGCGTAGTTCTGGAACACCATTGCGATGTCCCGGTCGGCCGGCGTGGCGCGCGTGACGTCGCGGCCCTCGATCACGATGCTGCCCGCCGACGGCGCTTCGAGCCCCGCGATCATGCGCAGCGTGGTCGATTTGCCGCAGCCCGACGCGCCAACCAGCACGATGAACTCTCCCGCCTCGGCCGAGAGGTCGATCTCGGCCACGACCGGCACGTCGCCGAAGCGCTTGGCGATGCCGCGAAGCTCCAGGTATCCCATTTCTAGCGCCCTTCCGTGATGGCCGTTGAGGGTGCCTGCGACAGCTCGGCGCTGTCGAAGGTCAGCTCGATCTGCAGGCCGACGGGGTCGGTCAGGAAGATCTGATGCAGCGGTGCGCCCGGCACGGGCGCCTCCGTCCACGCGACCCCCTGCGCGCGCAGATGGGCCCGCGAGGATTCGAGGCCGCGGGTGCGCAAGGAGACATGGTTGAACTTGCCGGTCGGCAGGGCCGGCAGGACCGGCGGCTCGCCGGCGGGCTCGTTGCCGGCCAGGTGGATGACCGCGCTTTCGCCCGCATACATCCAGGCGCCCGGAAACGGAAAGTCGGGCCTCGGGCCCTCGCGCAGGCCCAGCACGCGGGCATAGAAGTCCTTCAACGCCGGCACGCGTTCGGGGCTCACGCGCAGCGTGAAATGGTCGAGATGAAGAACTTCCAAACCGCCTCCTGACGTTCAAGTACTCAGGTCATCATACAAATTGAGGCGATGTACAAAATCCGTACTAACCCGACGAATCTGGCAGCGCCGCTCAGCGCGGCGTGATGGAATCCGCACCGCGCACGAGTTCGCGCGCGAGCGCCGCGCCCTCCTGCTGCCAGAAGGCGGGTGCCGCCTGCTGGATGCGGCGGATGGCGTTGTCCATGTGCTCGCGGGCGGCCTGCCGCGCGGCGGCGCCGTCGCCGGCCTCGATCGCGAGGACGATCTGCCGGTGCTCCTCGCGCACCTCCCGGGCGAAATCGGCGCGGCGCGCCTCGTTGGCCCGGGTCACCCGCGTGGCGCCCTGCAGGAAGCGCCCGAGGTACTGCAGGGTGTCGAGCAGAAAGGGGTTGCGTGCCGCCTCGGCCACGCAGCGATGAAAGGCCACGTCTTCGCGCACGCCGTCGCCACCGGCGGCGACCGCCTTCTCGATCGCTGCCACGGCTTGCCGGATGCGGCGCACATCGTCGCGGGTGCGCCGCAGCGCCGCGAGTTCGGCCACCTCGGCTTCCATCGCGCGGCGCGCCTCGGCGATCTGGATCACCGCTTCCTTCGAGCCCGCATCGCGGCCTTCGAAGTTCAACGGCGGAATGCCCGCTTCACGCACATAGACCCCGCTGCCCTGGCGCGAATCGACCATGCCGAGCGACTTGAGGCGCGATACCGCCTCGCGCACGACGGTGCGGCTGACGGAAAACTGCCCGGCCAGCGCCACTTCCGTCGGCAGCTTGTCGCCCGCGACGAGCCGGCCCGCCCCGATCTCGGAGGCCAGCGCATCGGCCACCTGGTCCGACAAGCGCGCGCCGGGCGTGAGCGACTGGAAGCGGCTTGTCATACAGTGGGGTGGAAATTCATCGTACAACTTTAGCCTATGTCTTTACGTTTGCCACCTGATCTGACCGCGCTGCTGCGCACCTGGGGCCCCCGCTGGCACGAGGACATCGCGGCCGGCCGGGACGCCATGCTCGCAGCCTGGACGCCGCTGCTCGAAGCCGCGCCGCCCGCACCGGCGCGCACCGCACGCGACGTGCCCTATGGCAGCGACCCGCGGCAGGTGCTCGACGTGCATGCGCCCGAGGGCGCGCGCGATGCGCCGGTGCTGGT
>CAMLCW010000431.1 GCA_946478645.1 uncultured Variovorax sp. | reverse complement strand
CCAGGCCGATCATGATGTTCAGCACCGCCATCACGCCGAAGTGCACCGGGTCGATGCCCAGCGACACCGCGGTCGGCAGCAGCACGGGCAGGATGATCAGGATGATGGTCGAGCCTTCGAGAAAGGCGCCGAGCACCAGCAGGATCAGGTTGACGAGCAGCAGGAAGGCGAGCGGCGAAAGGCTCAGGCCCTTCATCGCGGTGCTCAGCGTGGCGGGGATGTTCTCGGACGTGATGACGTAGTTGAACACCAGCGCCCCCGCGATCAGCATGCCGATCGAGACGCTCATGCGCGCGCTCGACAGCAGCGACTGGTACAGGTCGGCCCAGCGCATGCTGCGGTAGAGCCCGACCGAGATCAGCAGCGCATAGGCGGCGGCAATGCCGGCGGCCTCGGTGGGCGTGGTCACGCCACTGTAGAGGCAGCCGAGCAGGATTACCGGCAGCATCAGCGCCGGCAGCGCCTCGCGCGTGATGCGCGGCATGTCGCGCAATGGCACCTTCGGCTCCAGCGGAAAGCCGCGGCGCCGCGCGAGCACGTAGATCAGCGCCATCTGCACCACGCCGAGCAGCAGGCCGGGCAGCACGCCGCCGATGAAGAGATAGCCGATCGAAGTGCCCGACACCAGCGCATAGAGCACCAGCGGGATCGAGGGCGGAAGGATGGGGCCGATCACCGATGAGACGGCGCTCAGCGCGGCCGCGAAGCCCGGCGTGTATTTGCCGTCGCGCGTCATCATGGCCTGCATCAATTTGCCCGAGCCCGCGGCATCGGCCAGCGCTGAGCCCGACATGCTCGCGAACACGATGCTCTGCAGCACGTTGACCTGCGCAAGCCCGCCCGGAAATCGGCCCACGAGCGCATTGCAGAAGCGCAGCATCCGGTCGAGGATGCTGCCCGAGCTCATGATGGTGGCCGCAAGGATGAAGAGCGGGATCGCGAGCAGCAGAAAGCTCGAGTAGGTGCCGTTGAGCAGCTGCTCGGCCGCGGCGCCCATGTCCATGCCCTTGAGGTGCAGGTACAGCACCGAGCCGGCGATCATCGCGTGCCCGACGGGCACGCCAAGCAGGCTGAGCGCCACGATCGCGTAGAGCGCCAGCGAGAGGGGACTGGTGAAATTCACAATGCGGAGGGAGGAGCGGTTGGGTCGGCGGGTGATGCGGTGCGCGCTGGTCCGCGCACGAGCAGGCGAAGGTTGCGTGCGATCACGGCCACGACAAAGACGAGGTAGATCGCGTAGAGCCAGTCCATGCGGATGCCGAGGTAGGAGCTCTTCTCGACCTTCATGAAGCTCACGTAGTCGTACGACGCGGGCAGCGACATGCCGAACAGCACGATCACGCCGAGCGAGGCAATGGCGCCGGCAATGCGCCGCACGGGCCGGCTCGCGATGCCGGCGACGATGTCGATGCGGATCTCTTCCTCGTCCTTCAGCACGAAGGCCGCGCCCCAAAGCACCAGCCAGAGCCAGGCCACGAGCGACAGCTCGGTGGTCCAGCCCACGGGCCAGTCGAACAGGTAGCGCGCAGCGATCTGCACCATGAAGGCGACGAAGATCACCGCGAGCAGCAGCGCCGCGACTGCTTCGGCGAAGCGGTGCAGCGCGTGCAGGATGCGGCCTGGCATGGCAGTGGCCGCCTTCATCACTTCATCGCGTTGATCTTGTCGAGCATGCCGGCGGGCCAGTTCTTGGCGTCGGCCGAGGCGAGGTACGCCTTCTGCGCATGCGCGCGGAACGCGGCGATGTCGGGCGCATACACCTCGAGCCCCTGCTTGCGGAAGCTCTCGGCCAGTTCGGCCTCGCGCTTCTGGTGCTCGGCGGTGCTCCAGGCGATGGCCTTGTCGGCGGCGGCCTGGAACGCCTGCTGCTTCGCGGGCGACATGCCCTGCCAGGTCTTCATGTTGACGGCCAACACGTCGAAGGCCACGAGGTGCGAGGTCAGCACGATCTGCGACAGCACCTCGTAGAACTTCATGTTCTGCACGTTGGGCAGCGGATTGTCCTGGCCGTCGATCGCGCCGGTCTGCAGGCCGGTGTAGGTCTCGGCATAGGCCATGGGCGTGGGGTTGGCGCCGAGCGAGCGGCCCAGCATCTGCCAGGTGTCACCGGGCGGCATGCGCAGCTTGATGCCGGTCATGTCGGCGGGCGTGCCGATGCGCTTCTTGGGCTTGATGCCGACGTGGCGCGTGCCGAAGAAGGTCGGCCCGAGGATCTTCACCTTGAGCTGGTCTTCGACCATCTTCTTCATCTGCGTGCCGAGGTCGCTCGCGAAGAAGCTGTTCAGGTGGTTGGCGTCGCGGAACAGGTAGGCCGAGGTCAGCAGCGACCATGCGGGCACCTGCTTGGAGATGTCCTGCGGCGCGATGTTGCCCATCTCGAGGTTGTCGCGCTGCAGCGCCACCAGCTCGGTGCCCTGGCGGAACAGTGTCGAGTTGAGGTGCATCTCGACCTTGAAGTCGCCTTCGATGTCCTTGGCGAACTGCTTCATCATGTCGGCGCGGATGTCCTTGTCGGAGAACACGGCGGCGAAGCGCAATGTGGGCTGGCCCTGGGCCCAGGCCGGCACGGCGGCACCGGCGGCCAGTGCGGCACCCGCGGCCAGCAGCGTGCGGCGGTCGATGGAACGGTTCATGGTTTTGTCTCCTGTTTTCTCTTGGCGATTGGAATGATGAACGAAGGCGCGCTCAGGCTGCGCTGGCTGCCGCAGGCTCCGGCGCCAGCCGCTGTGCCAGCGCCCGGAGCGCGAGCTCGTAGCCGAAGGGCCCGAAGCCGCAGATCACGCGGGTGGCCGCCAGCGAGACCAGCGAATTCTGATAGAGCGCGTCGCGCCGATGGATGTTGGTCACGTGGACCTCGGCGATCGGCTGGTCGAGCGTCTTGAGCGCATCGAGCAGCGGGATCGAGCGGAACGACAGCCCTGCCGGATTGATCACGACTGCCGCGGCGCGCTCGCGCGCTTCCTGCACCCAGTCGACGAGCACGCCTTCGTGGTTGCTCTGGCGAAATTCGCAGCCGAGGCCCAGTTCGTCCGCGACGCGGCGGCAGAGCTGCTCCACCTGCGCCAGCGTGGTGCTGCCGTACAGGTGCGGCTCGCGCACGCCGAGCAGGTTGAGGTTGGGGCCGTTGAGGATGTAGACGATGGGACGCATGCGGCCGATTCTTCGGCCCGGCCGCCAAAGGCTTTCCAGATTGGAAACCTATTTCATAATGCGGCGCATGAGCATCTCCCTGGACCGTGGCCTTTCCGTTCTCGAGCATCTCTCGCACCATCCGCAGGGGTTGCCGCTGACGCTGCTCGCGTCCGAGCTCGACATCCCACCAAGCGCCTGCCACCGCCTGCTGGCGGAGCTGCAGCGCCGCGGCTACGTGCGGCAAGCGAGGAAGCAAGGCGACTATGTGCTGACCACCAAGGTGGTCTCGCTCGGGCTCGGCTTCCTGAGCGGCGCGGGCATCGTGAACGTGGCCGAGCCGCTGCTGGAGCGGATCGCGCAGGCTTCGGGCGAACTGGTCCGCCTGTCGATCGTCGACGAGGACCGCCTGACCTGGGTCGCCAAGTCGCAGGGCCTGCGCCAGGCGGGCCTGCGCTACGACCCCGACATGGGCATGGACGCGCGCCTGTCGTGCACCTCGTCGGGCCATGCGTGGCTGATGACGCTGAGCGACGAGCGCGCGCTCGAACTGGTCTCGCGCCAGGGCTTCGGCACGCCGGCCGAATACGGCCCGAAGGCGCCCACCACGATCCGTGCGCTGCTCGGCTACCTGCACGCGGCGCGGGTGCGCGGCTACGCGATGATCGACGAGGTCTTCGCGCCCGGCATGTCGGCCATGGCCGCGCCGGTGTTCCGCCGCAGGGAAGTGATCGGCGTCATCAGCATCGCCGGGCCGCGCACCCGCCTGGGCAGCGACCGCATGCACGAGCTCGCGCCCGCGCTGCTGGCGGCCACGGCCGAGCTCGGGCCCATCAGCAATGCGTCGAGCCTGTTCGGGCGGCCGGCGCTCGGCAAGGGCTGAACCAGCGCCCTTTTCGCGCGTGGATTGCAGAATCAGGCAAGAACCCCGTTCGATCCGTCTACCGCCCGCGGCACCGTCCGCGCGTCGCTCTCTCGTGTCGACATGGCGTCCGCCACGTGGGC
>CAMLCW010000430.1 GCA_946478645.1 uncultured Variovorax sp. | reverse complement strand
GGCACTCGACAAGGAACATGGCGAACAGATCATCGAACTGATCGCGCCCGGGCTGAAGCCCTACCCGCGGCTGACCCCGCAGAGCGTGCGCAACGCCGTGCGCATGGCGCGCACGACGGGCTTCGCCTTGAGCCAGGGCACGGTGGTGGCGGACGGCTTCGGCATGGGCACCGCCGTGCCCAGCGCGAGCGGCGCGCCGCACTTGGCGCTGAGCATCGCGGCCCATGCGTCGGTGGTCACCGAATCGGTCATCGAGGAGTGGAAACGGGTGTTTGCGCAGGAGATGAACGCAGCGGTCAAGCGCTAGCGCAGCACCCCGTCCCGCAACAGCGAGCCCGGCGTGGGCGAGGCGGGGTCTGCAAGCGCCTGGGCCACCGCGCGCACCTGCTCGCGCACGAACGCCTGCAGGCCCAGGCGGTGCGTGCGGTCGTGCCAGACCATCCGGCAGCGGACCGGTTGCACGTCGAAGGGCAGGGGATGCACCTCGATCGGCAGGAAGGCGGCGTAGTGCATGGCCATCCAGCTCGGCAGCGTCGCGAGGTGCGTGCTCGCCGCGACGATGTGCGCGATGGGCGGCAGCGAGGACACGCGCACCATGCGCCGCCGAGAGTGCCCGAGGGCGCCCAGCGCTTCCTCGATCGTGGTTTCCATGGTCGAGCGCGGCGAGAACGGCGAGCCGAACACCACGTGCGTGGCTTCGAGATAGTCCTGCAGTTCGAGCGGCCCGGCGGCCTGCGCGCGGCGTGACCGGATGCACGACAGCGACTGCGTGAACAACTCCGTGCAGCGCAGGTCCGACGCCAGGTCGGGGTAGTGGCCCACGGCCATGTCGCATTCCCCTTCGACGAGCCAATCGCGCAGCCGTTCGGCATCGGGCAGGCGGATGTCGAGCTTCACTTGCGGCGCGGTGGCGGCCAGCGCGCCCACCAGTGCCGGCATCAGGGAAATGCCCACCGAGTCCGGCGCCGCGATGGTGACGCTGCCCGCCGCCTGCTGCGGATCGAGCGGTGCCTCGTTGCCAAAGATTTCGTCGACCAGCGCAAGGCTCGCGCGCACCTTCTCGGTCAGCGCTTCGGAGCGCTCGGTCAGGCGAAAGCCCTGCGGCGTGCGGACCAGCAGTGGGTCGCCCGTCAGCTGGCGCAGGCGAGAGAGGGCATTGCTCATGCCGGGCTGGCTCATCTCGAGCTTCTGCGCCGCGCGCGTGACCGAGCGCTCGGTCAGAAGCGCGTCCAGGCAGACGAGCAGGTTGATGTGATTGCGATTCATCCGCTGGTCTTCATCCCGTTCGTCAATGTGCGCATTGCATGTCCTTGCTTGTCCCGGGCCGCGCTCCAGTGATGCAATGAGCGTTCGGTTCCCCAGCGCGGGACTATATCGAGGAGACACAAGGTGAACATAGAGACGATCCCGCCCGCCGCCGCCCGGAAGACGCGAAGCCGCGCGCGCATTCTTCCGGCTTGCCGCCCCGCGGTCTGAGGTCGCGATGCAACGCGCCGCCGAACGGGCCCGGTATCACATCCCGGTCAACCACTTCCAGGAACATGCGGCGCCCGAGGCGGCGCACACCTTCGAGGCCGAGCGAGTCGCGGTGCTCGCGGCGCCCTGGCCCGAGCGCAGCCGGGCGGTGGCGCTCGACCGTGCGGCAACGCTCGGCCTCGCCTTTGCCGCGACCACGCCGACCATGCTCGCGCGCTACCTGCAGCTGAGTGCAGGCGACCCGCTCGAGCAGGAAGGCCCGGCGCTGGCATGCATCTGCCAGGTCCTGCGCGGCCGTGGCCGCACCCTGGCGGGCAGCGAGGAGATTGCATGGGAAGAGGGCGACCTGATGGTGCTGCCCGCTGCGGCCGGCATCCGGCACGTGGCGCAGCACGATGCACTGCTTTTCTCTGTGACCGACGAGCCGCTGTGGCGCTGGCTCGGGGTGCGCGCGCTGCTCGAGGACAAGCCCGCCGCTGTCCACTATCCCGCCGCGGTGCTGGCCGGCGAGATGGCGCGGCTCGACGAGCTGGCGGGCCGCGAAGAGGCGGTCGGGCGGGCCGTGATCTTCACGCGCACGAGCCTGCAGGCGCAGCATCTGACCACGCCCTTCTTCATCGCCAACATCAACACACTGGAAGCGGGGCGTGACCAGCGCGCCCACTGCCACAACGGCGCGGCCATCACGCTGAGCCTGCAGGGCGAAGGCTGTGCGTCCTTCGTCGACGGGCGCCGCATCGACTGGGCGCCGTTCGGCGTGATGGTCACGCCGGCCGGCAAGCCGCACTCGCACCACAACCGCGGACCGCGCACGATGCACAGCCTCGTGATCCAGGACTCCGGCTTCTACCAGCACGCCGGCGTCGCGGGCTTCCGCTTCGCGCCGGCGGAGGACGAACGCGCCGCACGTGCCATTGACGAAGGCAATGTCGGTATTGCGCCCAGTGCGGTTGCGCCCCCGGGGCACAGCGCTTAACTTCAACCAGGGGGCTCCCCGCGCCCCGTGCACACAGAACATCAGGAGACAGCGTGAACATCAGACCCCTCGCCGGCGCGTTCGGCCTCGCATTGCTCGTGGCCGCGGGCGCAGCACAGTCGCAGACCACCACCCACCAGCTCACCTTCGCTTCTGGCTACCCGGCCACGTTCGCCTGGACCGACGAGCAGGTGAAGACTTTCCTGCCCGATGTGAACAAGGAGCTGGAAAAGGCCGGCTCCAAGCATCGCGTGAAGTGGAACGTGGCGGTCGGCGGCACGCTGGCCACCATGCCAAACATGCTCGATGCGGTGTCGACCGGCATCGCCGACATGGGGCACGTGGTGCACCTGTTCGAGCCGGCGCGCCTGCCGCTGCAGAACGTGGTTTCGGCGGCGCCCTTCGCCACCAACGACCCGCGCATCGCCACGCGCGTGCTGCACGACATGCAGAAGACGATGCCGGCCATGCAGAAGTCGTGGGCCGGCCTGAACCTGGTGTACCTCACCAGCTACTCGTTCGACAGCTACCTGCTGGTCTCGCGCAAGCCGGTGAAGAGCGTGGCCGACGTCAAGGGCGTGAAGATCGCGGCGGCCGCGTCGAACATGCTGTGGCTCGAAGGCACCGGCGCCACCCCGGTGGCCGCCACCATGGGCACGGCCTACAACGACATCAAGACCGGCGTGTACGACGGCGCCATCAATTCGGCCATGCTGTCGGCGGCCGGCAAGATGTACGAAGTGGCGCCGCAGATCGTCAAGACCGGCTTCGGTGCGATCAATGCCTTCGACATCGTGTTCAACAAGAACAGCTGGGACCGCCTGCCGCCGGAGGTGCGCCAGGCCATCCAGCGCGCGGCCGACGCGCACCAGGAGGCGATGGTCGCGCGCATCGAGCGCGAGACCGATGCCGCTTTCCAGGCCATGGCCAAGAGCGGCGCCACAGTGACCGAGCTCAGCCCCGAGGAACGCGCCCGTTGGGCCGCCACGCTGCCCAACATCGCCGAGCGCTGGGCCGCGCCGCTGGAAGCCAAGGGTCTGCCGGCACGCGAAGTGCTGCGCACCTACGTGGAGAATCTGCGCAAGGCCGGTGCCCAGCCGGCACGCGACTGGACCCGTCCCTGAGCCCGCCATGGCCCAGCTGGACATCCGTTTCGATGCGGCCGGCAGCGCCGCGCCCGCTGGCAAGGTCGAGCGCCTGCTCGGCTGGCTGTGCGCCGCGCTCAATGCCGCGGGCACCGTGCTGATCGCGTTCATCATGCTCGTGATCAATGCCGACGTGATCGGCCGCTTCGCCTTCGACCGGCCGCTCACGGGCGTGACCGAGATGGTCATCGCGTCGATCGCGGCCATCGTCTTCCTGCAGTTCGCCGACACGCTGCGGGCCGGCCGTATCATCCAGGCCGACGCGCTGCTGCGGCTGCTCGAGAGGCGTTCGCCCCGGGCCTATCACGGCGTGCAGGCGCTGTTTCACGTGGTCGGCGCGCTGACCTTCGCGGTGATCCTGTATGCGACGGTGCCCTTCCTGCAGCGCGCGCTCGCGAGCGGCGACGCCTATGGCAATCCGGCGGTGTTCTCTTTGCCCAAGTGGCCGGTGCGCGCGATCATGATCGTCGGCTGCGCGGCGGTCCTGCTGCAGTTCCTGTTGATGGCATGCAAGCACGTGGCGGCAGCCCGGGAGAGGCGGCCATGAGCG
>CAMLCW010000429.1 GCA_946478645.1 uncultured Variovorax sp. | reverse complement strand
CGCGCCAGTACCTTTTCGACGTGCGCCGCGAGCGCCTTGCCGCTCGTGAACGACTCGCCGTTCCCGGGCACGCCGAGGAAGCCGAGCTCCTGATCGCCGAAGCGCCCTTCCGAGCCGGGATGGGCCAGCAGCCCGAGCTGCAGCCCGAGCTGGGCGTTGTTGCCGAGCTCCGGGTGCGCATCGAGCGGCAGGTGGTAGGCGAACAGGTTGACGTCGTCGCCCAGGAGCAGGCTCAGGCGCTGCTTCATCCAGCCGGTCACGCGGCCGTCCTGGCCGCGCCAGAACAGGCCGTGGTGCACGAAAATGGCATCGGCCTCGGCCCGGATGGCGGCCTCGATGAGCGCGCGGCTCGCGGTAACGCCCGAGACGATCTTGCGCACCACGGTGCGGCCCTCGACCTGCAGGCCGTTGGGTCCGTAGTCCTTGAAGCGCGACGGCGCGAGCAGCAGGTCGAAGGCGTGCAGCAGTTCGTTGCGTGTGGTGCTCATCGCGCCATTGTCGCGCCCCCGCCGCGCCTGCGCACCGTCAGGGAAAGGCGGTCGGGCTACCTGCCGGCCGCCGGGCTGCGGCAGAAGGCCTCGAACGCCTGCGTAGTGTTCGGCAGGCGGTTCTTGCCCGCGAGTTCCCAGGGGCGTTCACACCGGTTGGTCCGGGCGCACCAGGCATAGCCTGCGGAAGGGATGCAGCCCTGCGCGTCGCGGCCCGCGCCGGGGCTCGCCGAGGAAGCTGCCGGGACCGGCGCACTGGAAGACGGGGGTGGTGTGTTGCAGCCGGCGAGACCCAGCAGGGCAGCGGACGCAGCCGCGGCGAGCAGAAGGCGTTTCATGTGAAAAAGGAGCTTTTAGAAAGCAATTTGGTAATGATGTTGCGTCTTGATGCTTCTTTGAGCACGCAAGACCCGCCGCGGCAGCATACGCCGTAAGCCACCCAGTGGCCGCAGCCGATCCCGCGGCGATCGAATTCCGGCCGGACATGTGCAATTTCCAGCAGGGTTGACGTTGAGGGAGAATCGACCCCTTGCGCCGCCAGCGGGTGGCGCGCATTTACCGTCTTTCTCTTCGAAGCTTTCATGAAACGCACCTGGCTGCTCTTTGCCCAAGCCGTGACCGTCCTGCTCGCGGCCTACTTCGTCGTCGCGACGCTCAAGCCCGAGTGGCTCAACCGCCGCACGACCTCACTGGGTGGCGTGGTGTCGATCGTCGAGGCGCCGGCCGGCGCCCCGTCCACGCCAGCACCGGGCAGCCTCAGCGCGGCCGCCAAGAAAGCTTCGCCCGCGGTGGTGAGCATCAACACCAGCAAGGCCGCGCCGCGCCATCCGCGCAGCAACGACCCATGGTTCCGCTTCTTCTTCGGCGACCAGGCGGACCAGCCGCAGGTCGGGCTGGGCAGTGGCGTGATCGTGAGTTCCGACGGCTATATCCTGACCAACAACCACGTGGTCGAAGGCGCCGACGAGATCGAGATCACGCTCAACGACAGCCGTCATGCACGCGCCAAGGTCATCGGCACCGACCCGGACACCGACCTCGCGGTGCTCAAGATCGAACTCGACAACCTGCCCGCGATCGTGCTCGGCAACTCCGACGAACTCCAGGTGGGCGACCAGGTGCTGGCTATCGGCAACCCCTTCGGCGTCGGCCAGACCGTCACCAGCGGCATCGTCTCGGCGCTCGGGCGCAACCAGCTCGGCATCAACAACTTCGAGAACTTCATCCAGACCGATGCGGCCATCAATCCCGGCAATTCGGGCGGTGCGCTGATCGACGTGAACGGCAACCTGCAGGGCGTCAACACGGCCATCTATTCGCGCTCGGGCGGCAGCATGGGCATCGGCTTCGCGATCCCGGTCTCGATGGCGAAGATCGTGCTCGAGGGCATCGTGAAGGACGGCCAGGTGCGCCGCGGATGGATCGGCGTCGAACCCAACGAACTCTCGCCCGAACTGGCAGAGACCTTCGGCGTCAAGGCCGACTCGGGCGTGATCATCACCGGCGTGCTGCAGAACGGCCCGGCCGCCAAGGCCGGCATCCGCCCGGGCGACGTGATCACCTCGGTCGGCGAGAAGCGCACCGACAGCGTGCAGGCCCTGCTGACCGCGGTGGCCGGGCTCAAGCCGGGTACCACCGCACGCTTCGCGCTGCAGCGCGGCACCGACAAGATGGAACTCGACGTGACGCCGGGCCTGCGCCCGAGAACGCCGATCCGCCAGATGCCGAACCAGCCCGAGTGAGTGGCTGAAGACCAGGGCTTCGGTCAGGCCGAGGAGTCGGCGCTTTCCTCGTCGGGCTTCTTGTTGCCCTGCGCGAAATAGCGCGCGCCGATGATGCCCACCTCGTAGAGCAGGCACATCGGCACCGCCAGCGCGAGCTGCGAGATCACGTCGGGCGGCGTGAGCACCGCGGCGATGACGAAGGCCATGACGATGAAGTAGCCGCGGAACGAGCGCAGCTTCTCGATCGTGACCATCTCGAAGCGCACCAGCAGCATCACCACGATCGGGACCTGAAAGGCCACGCCGAAGGCGATGTAGAGCGACAGGATGGCCTCGACGTACGAAGAGATGTCGGGCGTGGCCGCCACCGCGTCGGGCGTGAAGTTCTGGATGAAGCCGAACATCTTGTCGAGCACGAAGAACTGCACGAACGCGATGCCTCCATAGGCCAGCAGGCTGCCGAAGAAGATCAGCGGCAGCGCGAAGCGCTTCTCGTGGCTGTAGAGCCCGGGCGCGATGAACATCCAGGCCTGGTACATGAGCCAGGGCAGCGTGAGCAGCACCGCCGTCATCATCAGCACCTTGAGCGGCACGAAGAACGGCGAGAACACGCCGATCGCGATGAGCTTGGCATCCGGCGGCATGTGGGCGCGGATCGGCATGGCGATCAGGTCGATCAGGCCGCCCGGGCCTGGCCAGATGGCGAGCAATGCGCCGGCGATCGCCAGGCCGTAGACGCAGTAGAGCAGCCGGTCGCGCAGTTCGACCAGGTGCTGCACGAAGGGCTGCTCGGTGCCCGCCAACTCGTCTTCAGCGTCTTTGTTCTTGTTGTCGGAATCGGCCATGGGGGAGGAAGAAAGAGCGGAGAAAACGTGGCTCCGGCCGGCGTTCGGCGCACGAGGAACGCTGCGATGGCCTGAAAGCCGCTAGTTGATCTTGCGGGGACGGTAACGGGCCACGCGCGCCGCCCCGGACAACGCCTTGGTGCGCACACCATTGCGGGCCTTGTACCACTGCGGCGTGGCGCCCTGTTTCAGGCGCCAGTTCTTGCGCGGGTGCCTGTATTCGGGCACCGACAGTTCGGGCTCGGCGAGTGCCGAGAGCGTTTCGCCCGAGGAGCCCGACAGCTGTTTCTCGAGGTCGCTCGCGCCGCTGTGGATGCTGTGCTCGACGTCGCGCGCCGCGTCCTCGACCGTGGTCTTCATCTTGCGGAGCTCGTCGAGCTCCATCGACCGGTTGACCTCGGCCTTCACGTCGTTCACGTAGCGCTGCGCCTTGCCGAGCAGCGTGCCGACGGTGCGCGCCACGCGCGGCAGCTTTTCGGGTCCGATGACGATCAGCGCCACGACGCCGACCAGCGCCAGCTTCTCAATGCCGAGGTCGAGCACTTGCGGACGGCGCTCAGGACTTCTGACGTGCTTCGACGTCGATGGCCGACTTGTCGCTGTTGGCCGGCTGGCCGGTCACTTGCGCGGTCGGGGCGGGTGCGGCCGCGGAGGCGTCGCTGGCGCCGCCGTCCTTCATGCCGTCCTTGAAGCCCTTGACGGCGCCGCCAAGGTCCGAACCCATGTTCCGCAGCTTCTTGGTGCCGAAGATCATGACCACGACGAGCAGCACGATCAGCCAGTGCCAGATGGAAAAAGAACCCATGGAAGACTCCTAAGAATGTGTCCGATTTTAGTCGGGGGAAGTGTGACAGTTTGGCTTATCGCTCAGCCGCGCAACCAGGGCCGCGGACCGCCCATGACATGGACGTGGAGATGGTGTACTTCCTGCCCGCCCTCGGCCCCGGTATTGACCACCACGCGGAAGCCGCCCTCCGGGTAGGGCCTGCAGCCCTGCTCGAGCGCCAGCTTGGGTGCGAGCGTCATGATCCGGCCCATCAGCGCGGCATCGTCTTCGGTGAGTTGCGCCATCGAGGCGATGTGGCGCTTGGGCAC
>CAMLCW010000428.1 GCA_946478645.1 uncultured Variovorax sp. | reverse complement strand
CGCCCACCAATTCGGCCAGCGAGCAGTGCAGCGCGCCCGCCACCTGCTGCAGCACGAGGATCGAGGCATTGCCGATGCCATATTCGAGGTTGGCGAGATGCCGCTCCGAGACGTCGGCCGCCACGGCCACCGCCTTGCGCGTGAGGCCGCGCTGCGCGCGCAGGTTGCGCACGCGCTCGCCCAGCGCCGCCAGCAGCGGATGCTTCGCCTCCCCGGCGGGCGCGGTCTGGGTGCCGCCTTCCGGCGCGGTGGCCAGCACCGCGTCTCCATGCTCGTTCATGCAAGTCCTCGTTCCTGGCCAGGATTGTGCGCGCTCAGGGTAAACACCATAGATGCACTATATTGCTTGACACCCTTTGTCTCGGTGCTTATCGTTCGGCCACAAGCAAGATACTGCACGCGCCGCCATCGCGCAAGTGAACCCAAAAGTTCGCTGCCGCGGCGCCACCCCTCAGCCAGCCTCCAACAGGAAGCCCGCCATGTCCAGCAAGGAAGCCTTTCACCAACTGATCGCCAACCTCACCGCCGAGCTTGCCGGCCGGCCGCTCGATGCCGGGCTCGAGGCATGGCTGAACACCCATCACGGCGCCGGCAGCCCGAGTTTCGAGCGCCTGCGCGCAGCCTGCATCGGCGGCGTGGCCGAAGGCTGGCTCTGCGAACGCGAAGGCGGCGGCATCCGCTACGGCCGCGTGTTCAAGGCCGACGACGCGCTGCACCGCTTCTCGGTCGACGTGGTCGACATGCAGGACATCGCCGGTCCGCACCACACCCATCCGAACGGCGAGATCGACCTGATCATGCCGCTCGACGGCAGCGCTGCCACCTTCGACGGACGGCCCGCGGGCTGGTGCGTCTACGGCCCCGGCAGCGCCCACCGCCCGACCGTCGCGCAGGGCCGCGCGCTCGTTCTCTACCTGTTGCCCGAAGGGCAGATCAAGTTCACGCCATGACCGAACGCCTCGCCAATTTCGTCGCCGGCCGCTGGCAAAGCGGCTCGGACGCCGGCACGCCGCTCTTCGACCCGGTGCTCGGCACCGAACTCGTGCGCGTCGATGCCACCGGCCTCGATCTGCCCGAAGCCTTCGCCTTCGCGCGCGAACGCGGCGGGGCCGCGTTGCGCGCGCTGACCTACCGCGAGCGCGCGGGGCTGCTCGCGGCCATCGTCAAGGTGCTGCAGTCGAACCGTGACAGCTACTACGAGATCGCCACCGCCAACTCGGGCACCGTGAAGAACGACTCGGCGGTCGACATCGACGGCGCCATCTTCACGCTCGGCCAGTACGCTAGGTGGGGCGATGCGCTCGGCGACACGCGCGCGCTGCGCGACGGCGGCGCCGTGAAGCTCGGCAAGGAACCGGTGTTCCAGTCGCAGCACCTGCAATTGCCCACGCGCGGCGTGGCGCTGTTCATCAATGCCTTCAACTTCCCCTCGTGGGGCCTGTGGGAAAAGGCCGCGCCCGCCCTGCTCTCGGGCGTGCCCGTGATCGTGAAGCCCGCCACAGCGACCGCCTGGCTCACGCAGCGCATGGTCAAGGACGTGGTCGATGCGGGCGTGCTGCCCGCGGGCGCGCTGTCGGTGGTGTGCGGCAGCTCGGCCGGCCTGATGGATGCGCTGCAGCCGTTCGACCTGGTGTCGTTCACCGGCTCGGCCGAGACGGCCGCGGTGATCCGCTCGCATGCCGCGGTGGCTGCGCGCTCGGTGCGCACGAACATCGAGGCCGACAGCCTCAACAGTGCGCTGCTGCTGCCCGGCGCCGCGCCCGGCAGCGAGGCCTTCAACCTGCTGGTGCGCGAGGTGGTGCGCGAGATGACGGTCAAGTCGGGGCAGAAATGCACGGCGATCCGCCGCATTCTGGTGCCGGCCGAGGTGTACGACGCCGCGGCCGAGGCCATCGGCGCGAAGCTCGCAGCCGTCACCGTGGGCAATCCGCGCAACGAGGCAGTGCGCATGGGTTCCCTCGTGAGCCGCGCGCAGCTCAATGCGGTGCGCGCGGGGCTCGAGGCGCTGGCCACCCAGACCACCGTGCTGCACGATGGCCGCAAGGCGCCGCTGGTCGATGCCGACCCCGCCATCGCCGCCTGCATCGGGCCGGTGCTGCTCGGTGCGCGCGATGCCGATGCCGCCGCGCGCGTGCACGACGTCGAGGTGTTCGGGCCCGTCGCCACGCTGCTGCCCTACCGCGACCTCGCCCACGCCACGGCGCTGGCGCACCGCGGCCAGGGATCGCTGGTCATGTCGCTGTATGGCAGCGAAGACGCGGCATTGGCAAAGGCGGCACTCGACGTGGCGCCGAGCCACGGCCGCGTGCACGTGGTGACGCCCGAGGTGGCGCAGGCCCATACCGGCCACGGCAACGTGATGCCGATGTCGCTGCATGGCGGCCCCGGCCGTGCCGGCGGCGGTGCCGAGCTCGGCGGCTTGCGCGCGCTCGACTTCTACCACCGCCGGAGCGCCGTGCAGGCGAGCCCCGGCGTGCTGGCCGCGCTCGGCCTCCAGGAAGAAAGAACATGACGCTGCCCCCACCACGATTCAATTTCGCCGAACACCTGTTCGACCTCAACCGCGGCCGCGCCGACCGCACCGCCTACATCGACGATCGCGGCCGACTTTCGTACGGCGAGCTCGAAGACCGCGCGCGCCGGCTCGCGGCGGCCCTCAAGGCGGCCGGCGTGCGGCGCGAGGAACGCGTGCTGCTGCTGATGCTCGACAGCAGCGACTGGCCCGTGGCTTTCCTCGGCTGCCTCCATGCGGGCGTGGTGCCGGTCGCGGTGAACACGCTGCTCACGTGTGACGACTACGCCTACATGCTCGACCACAGCCGCGCGCAGGCCGCGCTGGTTTCGGGTGCGCTGCTGCCGGTGCTGCAGGAGGCGATGGACCGCGCGCCGCATGAAGTGCACACGCTCTTCGTCTCGCAGCCGACCGGCACGCTGCCCGACGGCGCGAAGGACTTCGAGGCCGCGCTCGCCGAGGTGGCGCCCATGCCCGCGGCCGCGCCCACCGCGTCGGACGATCCGGGCTTCTGGCTCTATTCCTCGGGCTCCACCGGCAAGCCCAAGGGCACGGTTCACACGCATGCCAACCTGTGGTGGACCGCCGAGCTCTACGGCAAGCCGGTGCTCGGCCTGACCGAGGACGACGTCTGCTTCTCGGCCGCGAAGATGTACTTCGCCTACGGCCTGGGCAATGCGCTGACCTTCCCGCTCTCGGTCGGCGCCACGGTGGTGCTGATGGCCGAGCGGCCCACGCCCGACGCCACCTTCCGCCGCTGGGTCGAGCACAAGCCGACCGTCTTCTTCGGCGCGCCCACGGGCTTCGCGGGCATGCTCGCGTCGCCGAAGCTGCCGCCGCGCGAGGCCGTGGCGCTGCGCATGTGCTCGTCGGCCGGCGAGGCGCTGCCCGGCGAGATCGCGCAGCGCTTCAAGGCGCACTATGGCTGCGAGATCATCGACGGCATCGGCTCCACCGAGATGCTGCACATCTTCATCAGCAACCGCCCGGGCGACGTGCGCTACGGCACCACCGGCCGGCCGGTCGAGGGCTACGAGGTCGAGCTGCGCGGCGAGGACGGCCGGCCCGTGGCCGACGGCGAAGTCGGCGATCTCTACATCCGCGGGCCGAGCGCGGCGCTGATGTACTGGGCCAACCGCGAGAAATCGCGCGAGACCTTCCAGGGCGGCTGGACCAAGAGCGGCGACAAGTACACGCGCGATGCCGACGGCTACTACACCTATGCGGGCCGCAGCGACGACATGCTGAAGGTCAGCGGCATCTACGTGTCGCCGTTCGAGGTCGAGGCCACGCTGATGCAGCACCCGGGCGTGCTCGAGGCCGCAGTGATCGGCAAGGAAGACAGCGACGGCCTCACCAAGACCAAGGCCTTCGTGGTGCTCAAGGACGGCGCCGCAGCGACCGAGGACGAGCTCAAGGCCTTCGTGAAGGAACGGCTCGCGCCGTACAAGTACCCGCGCTTCCTGGAGTTCGTGCCCGAGCTGCCGAAAACGGCGACGGGGAAGATCCAGCGGTTCAGGTTGCGGGAGAAGGAAAGGCAATCATGAGCGGTTGCCGGTCTTGGGGGGTGGGGGCAGGCGGCCTTCGCGAAGGCATGGCCCGTGCCAACGCCGCAAGCCCCCATCCCAACCTTCCCCCAAAGGGGGAAGGAGCCATGCAATGA
>CAMLCW010000427.1 GCA_946478645.1 uncultured Variovorax sp. | reverse complement strand
CCGGGCCTCCCCCCTCTCGGGCCCCGCGCCGGCGGCGGCCCCGCGCCGGCGCGGCTGGACCACGCCGCTGGGCGGCGTGTTCTACAACCAGCGCGGGGGTTTCTACAACGTGTCGTTCTTCGACCATGCCTCGCACGACGACAGCGACGGCATGGGCCTGTCGAACCTCTACCTGGACGGCCGCGACGGCCACATCATCAGCCACAACCGGCCCTGGCACGGCACCGCCGCCGACGTGTTCGCACAGTTGCAGCTGCCGCTGCACGGCGGGCGCATCCTCGGCACGCCGGGGCGCATCCTGATGTCGCTGATGGGGCTGGCGGTGGCGGGCCTGTCGATCACGGGCATCGTGATCTGGTGGCGCAAGCGGCGCGCGCGGCTGCTGCAGGCGCGGCGGCAGCGCGAAGTCGGCATGCAGGCCGGCACCGCGCTCGCGCCACGCTGAAGCCCAGCGCTGACGAAAGAACTCAGCGCGCCGCGGCCAGATGCGCCTCGAGCGCGTCGATGAACATCTTCGGCACGTCGAAGCCCGTCTGCTCGGTGATCTCCTGGAAGCAGGTCGGGCTGGTGACGTTGATCTCGGTGACCGCATCGCCGATCACGTCGAGCCCGATCAAGAGCAGCCCGCGCGGCGCGAGCGCGCGGCCCACGGTCTCGGCGATCTCGCGGTTGCGCGGCGTGAGCGGCTGGGCCACGCCCTTGCCGCCGGCCGCGAGGTTGCCGCGCACCTCGGTGCCCTGCGGAATGCGCGCGAGCACGAAGGGCGCGGGCTCGCCCCCGATGATCAGGATGCGCTTGTCGCCTTGCGACACCTCGGGCACGAAGCGCTGCACCATGATGGTCTCGGCGCCGTTCTTGTTCAGCGTCTCGACGATCGAGCCGAGGTTGAGCGCATCCTGCTTGACGCGGAAGATGCCCATCCCGCCCATGCCGTCGAGCGGCTTGAGGATGATGTCGCCATGCTCGGCATGGAAGTCGCGCACCGCCTGCGCACTGCGCGTGACCAGCGTCGGCGTGATGAACTGCGGAAACTCCATGATCGCGAGCTTCTCGGGATGGTCGCGCAGCGCGCGCGGCTTGTTGACCACGCGCGCGCCCTCGCGCTCGGCCTGCTCGAGCAGGTGGGTCGCGTAGATGTACTCGGCGTCGAAGGGCGGGTCCTTGCGCATCAGCACCACGTCGAAATCGGCCAGCGCCTTCGATTCGGTGATGTCGACCTGCCACCAGTCCTTCGGATCACCCGTCAGCGTGATCTGCTGCACCGTGGCCGTTACCTTGCCGCCCGACACCCACTGCAGGTCCTGCGGCAGGCAGGCCGCAATGCGCCAGCCGCGGCGCTGCGCCTCGCGCATCATCGAGAAGGTGGTGTCCTTGTAGATCTTGAACTGGTCGAGCGGATCGGCGACGAAGAGGATGTTTTTCATCAGGAAGTCTTTCCGGCGCCCGGCGGCGCCGCCATGTTGCTGCTGCTACTGTCTGACGCGATGTTGCCGGAAGCGGCGATCTCCGTGCTGGCCGGGGCCTTTGCGCGGCCGGCCTGCTGCACCGCGAGCGCCAGCGCCCCCGCCGCCACGCCCCAGAAGGCCGAGCCGATGCCCAGCACGGTCACGCCCGAGAGCGTGACCAGGAAGGTGATGACCCCGGCCTCGCGGTGGGACTCGTCGCGCACCGCGGCTGCCAGCGCGCTGCCGATGGTGCCGAGCAGCGCGAGCCCGGCGATGGTGGCGACCAGCTCCTTCGGAAAAGCGGTGAACAGCCCGGCCACGGCCGCGCCGAAGAACGCCGTCACCACATAGATCGCGCCGCAGCTTGCGGCCGCGGTGTAGCGGCGCGCCGGATCTTCGTGCGCTTCGCGGCCCATGCAGATCGCGGCGCTGATCGCGCCCAGGTTCAACGCGAAGGCGCCGAACGGCGCCAGCACCAGCGTGACCAGCCCGGTGATGGTGATGAGCTTGCTGACGGGCAGGTCGCCATAGCCGGCCGCGCGCATCGTCGCCACGCCCGGCAGGTTCTGCGAGGCCATGGTGACGATGAAGAGCGGCAGTGCCAGGCTGACGATGGCCTGCCAGTTGAACACCGGCATGGTGAACACCGGCCATGTGAGCGCGAACTGCAGCGCCGACCCGCCCAGCTCGCCGCGCAGGGCCACGGAGCCGATGGCCGCCAGCAGCGTGAGCGGCACCGCATAGCGCGGCAGCAGGCGCTTCGCGGCGAGGTAGGTGCCGAGCATCAGCAGCACCAGCGGCAGCGCGGTCTTCGCAGCGACGAACGCATCGAGCCCGAAGCGCGCGAGCACGCCCGCGAGCAAGGCGGCGGTGAGCGCCATCGGAATTCGGTTCATGACCCGCTCGAACCAGCCGGTGGCGCCCGCGAGCACGATCAGCAAGGCACACGCGATGAAGGCGCCGACCGCTTCGGCCATGCCGTAGCGTCCGCCCGCCACGGCGAGCACGGCGGCGCCCGGCGTGCTCCAGGCGATCATCACCGGCTTGCGCCACCACAACGACAACAGCAGCGACGGCAGGCCCATGCCGATGCCGAGCGCCCAGACCCACGAGGCCATGATCTCGGGCGTGGCGCCGAAGGCCTGCGCAGCCTGGAACACGATCGCCACCGAGCTCGTGAAGCCCACGAGCACCGCGACGAAGCCCGCGGTGAAGGCCGACAGGCTGAGATCCTTGAAAAACGACATCGCGCGATTGTGCCGGCAGGCCGGCGCCGTCGCTTGCGCCCCGGACCCGTAACGTATCAGGTCGCGCCGAGGTAGGCCCGCGCGAGCGCGCCGTCGGCCGCGATCTCCGCCGCGCTGCCCTCGGCCACGATGCGGCCGCCCTCGATCACATAGGCGCGGTCGCAGAGCGCCAGCGCGAGCGCGGCCATCTGGTCGACCAGCACCACCGTCAGGCCCTCGGCGCGCAGCGTGTCGAGCGCCTCGAACAGCTCGGCGATGATCTTCGGCGCCAGGCCCAGCGAGGGCTCGTCGAGCAGCAGCACGCGCGGCTTCGACATCAGCCCGCGTGCGATGGCCAGCATCTGCTGCTCGCCGCCCGAAAGCAGGCCGGCGCGCTGGTGCAGCCGCTCGCGCAGCCGCGGAAAGCGCCCGAGCATGGCCTCGGTGCGCGCGTCGATGTCGCGGCCGTCGAGGAACGCGCCGAGGCGGATGTTGTCGCGCACGCTGAGTTCGGGGAACACCTGCCGGCCCTCGGGCACCAGCACCAGCCCGCGCGCCACGATGCGCTCGGCCGGCAGGCCGGCGAGCTCTGCGCCGTCGAGGTGGATGCCGCCGTGCACCGGCCGGTGCAAGCCCGCGAGCGAACGCATCAGCGTGGACTTGCCCGCGCCATTGGCGCCGAGCAGCGCGACCAGTTCCCCGCGCCGCACGCGCAGGTCGATGCCGTGCAGCACCGGTTCGGCACCGTAGCCCGCAACGAGGCCGCCGACGCCGAGCAGCTCGGGCGCATCGGCCGCGAGCGGCTTGCGCGGCGCACGCGCCGCCGCCGCGGGCGCTTCGTCCACCAGCGCTTCGCCGAGGTAGGCCTTGCGCACCGCGGGATCGGCCTGCACCGCCGCCACGTCGCCGACCGCGAGCCGTTGGCCGGCATCGAGCACGACGATGTGGTCGGAGATGCCCATGACGAGTTCCATGTCGTGCTCGACCAGCAGCACGCCGATGCCCGCGGCCGCGATGCGCTGCAGCAGTTCGGCCAGCCGCGCCTTGTCCTCGCGCGAAAGGCCCGCCGCGGGTTCGTCGAGCAGCAGCGCCTGCGGCGCGGTCGCCAGCGCACGCGCGATCTCGACCAGCCGCCGCTCGACGTGCGCCAGGTCGGACGCGCGCCGCTGCGCCGTGCCCGCACAGCCGCAGAAGGCGAGCAGCCGCCGCGCCTCGGCGCGCGCGGCCCCCGAGCGGAAACGCCGTGCGCCGAGCAGCGGTCCGAGCGCTCCGCGGCCGAGTGCGAGCGCGACGTTGTCTTCCACGCTGAGGCTGCCGAAGAGCTGCGAGGTCTGGTAGGTGCGCGCCACCCCGGCGCGCGCGATGCGGAACGCGCGCTGCCCTTGCAGCGGCAGGTCGCCCAGGCGGAAGCCGCCGCCGGTGGGGCGATAGAAGCCGCTCAGCATGTTCAGCACGGTCGTCTTGCCCGCGCCATTGGGGCCGATCAGGCTCGTGATGCCGCCGGGC
>CAMLCW010000426.1 GCA_946478645.1 uncultured Variovorax sp. | reverse complement strand
GCGCTGGCCAAGGGCAAGGCCGAGCACGACAAGCGCGACACCATCAAGGACCGCGAAGGCAAGCGCGAGGTCGAGCGCGCAATGAAGAGCCGCAACCGCTGAAGCAACTCGCGACCCCGGCCTACCGGGTTTGCCTCGCGCCCGGCATACACTGCCGGGTCGCCCGACCTGCCCTGCTGTCGGCGCGATTTTTCAACTGAAGGAGAAATTGCATGAAATTGCTCAGCGCCTCGATCCTCGCGGCGGCACTGCTCGCCGGCTGCGGCAGCATGTCGAACCAGACCGCCAGCGCACCCGACACGCCCACCCGTACGGCCGACGGCGTGCTGGTCGGGCCGAACGGCATGACGCTCTACACCTTCGCGCGCGACACCGCCGGCGCGGGCACGTCCGCATGCAATGCCCAGTGCGCCGCCAACTGGCCGCCGCTGCCGGTGGCCGACACCGCCAAGCCCATGGGCGGCTACACCATCATCACGCGCCAGGACGGCAAGAAGCAGTGGGCCTACAAGGGCTGGCCGCTCTACTACTGGGTGAAGGACAGCAAGCCCGGCGACAAAACTGGCGACGGCGTGATGAACGGCGCCTGGAAGGTCGCACGCCCCTGAGCGGCGGCTGCCCGGTCCTTGATCGAAAGAGCCTCGGCATTTGCCGGGGCTTTTTTACGCCCGCGCCCGAAGCGTTCAGTGCGCGCCGGGCAGCACCTTGTCGGGCAGCAGCGTACGGCGCGCGCGCAGCGCCAGCAGCTCGTTGAACACCAGTGCGCCGATCACCAGCGCGCCGCCCGTCAGCACGCTGGGCGCAGGCTGCTCACCCGCGCCGAGCCATGCCAGTGCAATGCCGAAGATCACTTCGAGCAACGCCAGCAGCGCCACTTCCGGGGCCTTGAGCACGCGTGCGCACAGCACCGACAGCACGCACGGGATCGCGAGCTGGAACACCCCCAGGAAGGCCAGCAGGCCCAGGTCGCGCGCCGTCGCCTGAAAAGGCAGCGACAACGGCAGCGTGAGCAGCGTGCTCAGTGCGGCGCCGATCAGCACGGCGGGCACCAGGTCGATGTTCTGGCCCTTGGCGTTGGCATGCTGCACCACGGTCCAGTTCGTCGCGCCCGCGAGCGGCACGCACAGCGCCACCAGCAGGCCGGGCAGCGCGCCCCCGCTGCCGGTCATCTGGGCGCCGTACATCCAGGCGATGCCCAGGCCGCCGACGACGATGGCCACCCAGGTCCGCAGCGGCAGCCGGTGCCCGATGAAGAGCCGCGCCGCCAGCGCCGTGAGCAGAGGCCCCAGCGACATCGTGACGAGCACCCGGGCCGTCGAGGTGAGCGTGAGCGCCACCATGAACGCCGTGAACATCACGGTCCAGCAGGCGCCCGAGATCCAGAGCGCCCGCCCGCCGTGGCGGATCTGCGAGAACACCGCCGGGCCGCGCCAGAGCGGCAGGATCACGAGCAGCGCGAGCATCGTGAAGAAGCTGCGCCAGAACGTGACCTCGAAACTGCGCGCCTCGGCCAGGTGGCGCGTGACGACGCCCGCCGTGCCCCACATCAGGGTCACCGCGACCATCAGCCACACCGCCCTGCCGTGCGTCAGGCGCATCGCAGCCCGATTCGCGTGCTCAGCTCGCCGTTTCGCGGCCGGCGCGCTTGCGTTCGTGCTCCTTCAGGAAGCGCTTGCGCAGACGAACGCTCTTGGGCGTGATCTCGACCAGCTCGTCGTCCTCGATGAACTCCACGCCGTATTCGAGCGTGAGGTCGATCGGCGGCGTGATCTTGATCGCGTCTTCCTTGCCCGAGACACGGAAGTTGGTCAGTTGCTTGGTGCGGGTGGCGTTCACCACCAGGTCGTTGTCGCGGCTGTGGATGCCCACGATCATGCCTTCGTACACCGGATCGTTGGCCTTCACGAACATGCGGCCGCGGTCGTCGAGCTTGCCGAGCGCGTAGGTGAAGATCTCACCGTCGTCCATCGAAATCAGCACGCCGTTCTTGCGCCCGCCGATGTCGCCCTTGTGCGGCTCGTAGCTGTCGAAGATGTTGCTGATGAGGCCCGAGCCGCGCGTCAGGTTCAGGAACTCGTTGGTGAAGCCGATCAGGCCCCGCGCCGGAATGCGGTACTCCAGGCGCACGCGGCCGCGGCCGTCCGGTTCCATGTTGACGAGCTCGCCCTTGCGCTCGCCGAGCGCCTGCATCACGCCGCCCTGGTGCTGCTCCTCGATGTCGGCCGTGACCAGCTCGATCGGCTCGTGCTTCTCGCCGTCGATGGTGCGGAACACCACGCGCGGCTTCGACACGGCCATTTCGTAGCCTTCGCGGCGCATGTTCTCCAGCAGGATGGTCAGGTGCAGTTCACCGCGGCCCATCACCTCGAAGATGCCTTCTTCGTCGGTCTCGTTCACGCGCAGCGC
The DNA here is from genome assembly GCA_946478645.1 of uncultured Variovorax sp. The sequence continues at coordinate 1,790 of CAMLCW010000426.1, read as the reverse complement.
CACGTTGTGCTGCAGCTCCTTCTGCAGGCGGTCCCAGATCTGGCGGCTGGTGACGAACTTGCCTTCACGGCCGGCCAGCGGGCTGGTGTTGACGCAGAAGTTCATCGTCAGCGTCGGCTCGTCGACCTTGAGCATCGGCAGCGGCGTCGGGTTGGCGGGGTCGGTCACGGTCACGCCGATACCGATGTCGGCAATGCCGTTGATCAGCACGATCTCGCCCGGGCCGGCTTCGGTCGACTGCACGCGGTCGAGGCCCTGGAAGGTCAGCACCTGATTGACGCGGCCCTTGACCGACTTGCCGTCCGGGCCTTCCATCACCAGCACGTCCATCATGGGCTTGAGCGTGCCCTGGCTGATGCGGCCCACGCCGATGCGTCCGACGAAGGTCGAGAAGTCGAGCGCCGAGATCTGCAGCTGCAGCGGCGCATCCGGATCACCCTTTTGCGACGGCACGTGCTTCAGGATGGTGTTGAACAGCGCCGACATGTCCGGGCCCCACTGCTCGCCGGGCGCGCCCTCCTCGAGCGACGACCAGCCGTTGATGCCCGAGGCGTACACCACCGGGAAGTCGAGCTGTTCGTCGGTCGCGCCGAGCTTGTCGAACAGGTCGAAGGCGGCGTTGACCACCTTGTCGGGGTTGGCGCCGGGCTTGTCGACCTTGTTGACGACCAGGATCGGCTTCAGGCCGAGCGCCAGCGCCTTCTTGGTCACGAAGCGGGTCTGCGGCATCGGGCCTTCCTGGGCATCGATCAGCAGCACCACGCCGTCGACCATGCTGAGCGCGCGCTCGACCTCGCCGCCGAAGTCCGCGTGGCCCGGGGTGTCGACGATGTTGATGTGCGTGCCTTCCCAGGTCACGGCGCAGTTCTTGGCCAGGATCGTGATGCCGCGTTCCTTCTCGATCGCGTTGTTGTCCATCACGGTGTCGACGACCTTCTCGTGCTCGGCGAAGGTGCCCGACTGGCGCAGCAGCTGGTCGACCATCGTGGTCTTGCCATGGTCCACGTGGGCAATGATGGCGATATTGCGGATTTGCTTGTTGGTACTCATGGTGTCGCTTCGGTCTGTTGTGCGTTCAAAAGAATTTGCTGGATTTCGATGGGGTTCAGCAAGCGCCCCGGGATCAATTCGCCGGCTTTCACATGGGCGGTGCCCAGGAAGGCCGGTGGGTCGGTGCCGAACACCGCCACCGCATCGGCATCGGCCCAGTCGCCGCGGCGCCGCAGGCCCGACAGAAAGCGTGCTGCATCTTCCGTGCCGAGCGTGACGCGGCTGTGGCCGTCCACCAGCGCTTCGGCGGCCTGGAGCTGCGCGAGGCGCTCGTCTTCGTCCATGGCCTCGAGTGCCTCGAGCGTGACGCATTGCGCCTCGCCGAAGCTGCCCGTCGCGGTGCGCCGCAGCGACGTCAGGTGGGCGCCGCAGCCGAGCGCCTCGCCGATGTCTTCGCCGAGCGTGCGGATGTAGGTGCCCTTGCTCACCCGCGCGACGATGCGCAGTTCGGCATCGCCGGTGCGCTCGATGGCGAGCGAATGGATGACGACGTCGCGCGCGGCGCGCTCGACCTCGACACCCTCGCGGGCATATTCATAAAGGGCCTTGCCGTCCTTCTTGAGCGCGCTGTGCATCGGCGGCACCTGGCGGATCGGCCCGGTGAACTGTGCCTGGACGCGCGCGAGGTCGTCGGGTGAGACCTGCACCGGTCGTTCGGCGATCACCTCGCCTTCGGCATCGCCGGTCGCCGTCTTCGCGCCGAGCCTTGCGGTGGCCACGTAGGTCTTGTCCGCATCGAG
>CAMLCW010000425.1 GCA_946478645.1 uncultured Variovorax sp. | reverse complement strand
GGCCCCCGCGGCGGGGGCGGGGGCGGGCCCCGGGGCCATTCTATGGCCCCCGGCGGCGCTCCCCGCCCCGGGGCGCCGCGCCCAGCCAGGCCTTCCGCGTGCAATCGCAAGGCAAGCTGATCGGCCTTCCGATGGCTTGGACGCGGGCCTTCGGTGCCAGCGGCGCGCTCGACGACATCGGCGTGAGCGGCGACCTCTTGTTCGACGGCGAATGGGACATCGATGCCGGCGACACGCTGCGCGCCCGTGCGCGCCTCGCGCGCGCCAGCGGCGACATCCGCGTGCAGGCCGGCGAGGCGGCACTGGTCACGCGCATCCACAGCACCGGCACCGGGACTGCCAGCGAGCGCACGATGAATACCGCCAACGCGGCCGGCGGGATCGAAAAGAGCACCCCCGCGGGACTGCGGCAGGCCGAACTGCGGGTGGATGCGCAGGGCGAAGTCGTGCGCGCCACGCTCGCCTGGGACAGCGAACGCGCCGGCAAGATCGACGCCACGCTCGAGACCCGCGTGCAGCAGCGCGCGGAAGGCTGGCAATGGGCGGCCGACGCACCGCTGGCAGGCAAGGTCAAGGCCTCGCTGCCGAACCTGGGCGTCTGGTCGATGCTGGCGCCACCGGGCTGGCGCGTGGCGGGCACCCTCGAAGCCGACGCCGTGCTGGCGGGCAACCGCGCGGCACCGCGCTGGAACGGCACGCTCGGCGCCGACAAGCTCGCGCTGCGCGCGCCGGTCGAAGGCCTCGACCTGAAGGACGGCCGGCTGCGCGCCACGCTCACGGGCGAGCGCATCGAGATCACCGAATTCCGGCTCGAAGGCGGCGAAGGAACCCGCGCGCGCATCGCCGGCCAGAGCGGCAACCGCAGCACCGCGGCCAGCGAAGCCGCGGCCGGCGGCGGGTCGATCATCGCGCGCGGCGACATCAGCTGGGGCGCGGGCGGCGCGTCGGCCAGCGGCATTCGCATGGCGCTGCAGGCCGAACTGCGCGCACTGCGCGTGCTCGTGCGCACCGACCGGCAGGTCACGCTGTCGGGCAACCTGCAGGCCCGGCTCGACAACGGCCAGTTCAGCCTGCGCGGCAAGCTCAAGACCGACCGTGCCGTGATCATCCTGCCCGACGAAACGGCCCCGAGCCTCGGCTCCGACGTGGTGGTGCGCTCCGCCGCCAAGGACCGCGAGGCGGCGGAAGCGGCGCGGCGCGCGGCAGCCCGCAGCGAGGCGCAGGCCGCCAAGCCGGAGACAGCCAAGCCGCCGGACATCTTCGTGACCTTCGACCTCGGCGACGACTTCGCGGTGCAGGGGCGCGGCATCACCACGCGGCTCGAAGGCGAGCTCGAGATCCGCAGCACCCAGCTCGATGCACCGCCGCGCATCATCGGCGAGGTGCGCACGGTCAAGGGCCAGTACCGCGCCTATGGCCAGCAGCTCGACGTCGAGACCGGCCTCGCGCGCTTCAACGGCCCCTTCGACAACCCCTCGCTCGACATCCTCGCGATCCGGCCGAACATTCCGCAGCGTGCCGGCGTGCAGATCACGGGCACCGCGCAATCGCCGCGCGTGAAGCTCTATTCCGAACCCGTGCTGTCCGATGCGGAAACCCTTTCGTGGGTGATCCTGGGCCGCGCCTCGGCCACCAGCGGCGGCGAATCGGTGTTGCTGCAGCAGGCCGCGCTGGCCTTGATCGGGCAGGTGAGCAAGGGCGGAAGCGGCGGCAGCCTGGCCAGCCGCTTCGGGCTCGACGAACTCGGCTTCAAGGGCCCGGGCAGCGGCGGCGATCTGCGCGAGTCGGCGGTCACGCTCGGCAAGCGCCTGTCGAAGGACTTCTATCTGACCTACGAGCGAAGCCTCGGCGGCGCGTTCGGCACGATCTACATCTTCTACGACCTCACCAAGCGCCTCACCTTGCGCGGACAGGCGGGACAAACCAGCGGTGTCGACCTGATCTACACCGTCAAATACGATTAGCACGCCCCCCGAAGCGGCTCACTGGGTTGAAGCCACGGATGTGCGGGTCTGCCGCCTTGACCACAGCATTTCGTCGAGCTAACAATGATTAGCGCCCATAAAAGAGGAACGACGATGCACGATGATGGAGACAAGGGCGAGTGTTCGATGGCGGAGCGTCAGACATACGATCCTCCTGGGTACTCGCGAACCACGTTCTTGCGCAACGCACTGCTGTGCGTGATGGCCGTCATTGCCGCCGGCGCCGTGATGGCGTCGATCCCCTACTGGGGCGGCGACGACTTCCCGTTGATGAGCCTGATCATCTACGTGGCCGGCATGGTGTTCATCGCCATGCCGCTGTGCATGTACTACGAAGCGCGGCTGCAGTCGCACCAGGAACGCGTGACGCATGCGCGGCACATGATCGTCAACTGAACGTCCCCTCGGCTGCCGGGTGCGTGGCGCCGACCACCACATGCCGCAGGCCCTCGAGCTCCGGTTCGACGATCGCGCGATCGGCGCCCACCGCATACACCGCATAGGCCGGGTAGAGGAACTCGGGCGTGCCCGGCACAAGCCGCAGCCGGCCCGATTCGAGATGGCTGCGCACCACGTCGTGCCGGAAGTAGCCGGTGCCGCCCGCGGCCAGCAGGTATTCGCGGCCCAGCGGGCCGAGCGCCGAGCTCACCGCTGCATGCGACAGCTCCGGGAACGCGAGGCCGTGCTGCGCGGCGAACTCGGGGCCCCAGTCCACGTAGACGTAGTCGGCCGGCTCCGGCACCCTCGGGCGCTTCGCGGTCGTGACCATCACCAGCTTCTCCTCGATCAGCAGCTCGACGCGCAGGCCCGGGCGCTGCTGCGGCGCATAGGCGATCGCGATGTCGAGCACGCCGGCGGCGACCTTGTCGAGCAGGTCGTGCGGAACGCCGACCTCGGTGCGCAGCGCGAGCTGCGGCGCCGCGGTGCGCATCCAGAGCAGCCATTGCAGCAGCAGCGGATCCCAGAGGCTGATCTCGCAGCCGATCGCGAGCACCGCGCGGCTGCCGGGCGGCACCGCCACCTGGTGGCGCGCCCGCTCCCACACCTGCACCAGCGTGGTGGCATGCGGCAAAAACTGCTCGCCGGCCGGCGTGAGCACCGCGCCGGCCTTGTTGCGCACGAAGAGCGGCCGGCCCAGCAGCTCTTCGAGCGTGCGCACGCGGGCGCTCACCGAGGTTTGCGTGACGTGCAGCCGCTCGGACGCACGCTGGAAGCTGCGCGTCTCGACGATCGCGAGGAAGGTGCGGGCCAGATTGATGTCCATGTGCCGAATCCAGCGTTTCAGTGCATTATTTTTGCATTGAATGCGCAATTAATATCGTTTTACTTGCGCTCAACACCGGCAGAAGATGAAGGCATCCCAACGCAACCAGGAGCTACGCGATGTCCACCCTTCACCAGCCTCCGTTCCATGCCAGCGCCACCGAGAGCTTTGCCGATGCGCTCAAGGCGATCATCGACGAGACCCTGATGCTGGCCGAGGCGCTGCTGAGCCCGAACCGGATCATCGGCGAGGTCGAGGAGATGCGCGCGCTGCAGGTGGCGGCCGACGAGATCGAGGCCGAAGACCCGGCGCGCGCCCAGGCGCTGCGCACGCAGGCGTCGCGCATCGGCCTGCGCTGAGCGCGGCCCGCGCTGTCAGGCCGCGGCCTCGAACGGCACGATCTGCGAGATCAGCGCCGCCCCGTCGGCCAGCAAAAAGTCCTTGAACGCCTGCGCCACCGGCGGCAGGCGCTTGGTGCGCCGGTGCACCACGTACCAGTTGAGCATCAGCGGAAAGCCTTCGACGTCGAGCACGCGCAGGCTGCCCGCGCGCACTTCCTGGCTCACGGTGTGGGCCGACATGAAGCTCACGCCCATGCCCGCGATCACCGCCTGCTTGATGGTCTCGGTGCTGCGGATCTCCATCGCGACGTTGATGCCGCTCAGGTCGCCGCCGAAGCCGTCCTGCATCGAATGCCAGGTGTCCGAGGCCTTCTCGCGCACCACGAAGGGCTCGCGCATCAGCCGCGCGAGCGGTATCTCCGGCACGCCCACGAGCGGATGGCCCGGCGCCGCGACGATCACGTAGGGATGCGGCGCGAAGGCCTGGTTCTGCGTGTCGAGGTCGGTCGGCGGACGCACCATGATCGCGAGGTCAGTGAGGTTCTCGGCGATGTGCGTCATGAGCTCCGCGCGGTTGTGCACGGTGAAGTTCAGCGTCACGCCGCG
>CAMLCW010000424.1 GCA_946478645.1 uncultured Variovorax sp. | reverse complement strand
GCCTTCGGTCTTGAGCAGCCAGGTGCCGATGTCGAGCTCGTTGGTGCGCAGGTTGAGGATCGCGTCGTCGAGTTCGCGGCACATCGCGAGCGGCCACCAGGCAGCGCCCGCGGCCTCGATGGCGGCGATGTCGGCCGGCTGCGCGCCGGTGGGCGCCTTCACCGTGAGCGTGGCGGTGCGCTTGCTGCGGTCGAGCTTCACGTCGACGTGGGTGTAGGCGATGCCATCGGCGCTGTCGGTGCGCTCGATGCGCGTCAGCGCCACGCCCTTGGCGCCGGCCGGGCGGTCACTGCCGGCCGCCAGCTGCGCGGCGCGCTCCTGCACGGTGGCGGCGAACTGCGCGGGCTTGGCGATCGCATCGACCAGGCGCCAGTCGACCGCGCGCTGGCCGCGCACGCCTTCGACGCTGGTGCAGAAGATGTCGGCCAGGTCGTGGCGCACATGGCGCTTGTCGGTCACGCGCGTCAGGCCGCCGGTGCCGGGCAGCACGCCGAGCAGCGGCACCTCGGGCAGCGACACCGACGAGGAGCGGTCGTCGACCAGCACGATCTCGTCGCAGGCCAGTGCCAGCTCGTAGCCGCCGCCGGCGCAGGCGCCGTTCACGGCCGCGACGAACTTGAGGCCCGAGTGCTTCGACGAGTCTTCGATGCCGTTGCGCGTCTCGTTGGTGAACTTGCAGAAGTTCACCTTCCATGCGTGGCTCGACACGCCGAGCATGAAGATGTTGGCGCCCGAGCAGAAGATTCGGTCCTTGCCGCTGGTGACGATCACGCTGCGCACTTCGGGATGCTCGAAGCGCACACGGTTGAGCGCGTCGTTCAGCTCGATGTCCACGCCGAGGTCGTAGCTGTTGAGCTTGAGCTTGTAGCCGGGGCGAATGCCGCCGTCCTCGGCGATGTCGAGCACCAGGCGGGCCACGCTGCCTTCCACGCTGAGCTTCCAGTGCCGGTAGAGGCTGGGCTCGGTGCGGTAGTCCACGCGTGGGGCAGAAGTGTTGGCGGGAGTGCTGTCGGCCATACCGTCTCCAAGGAGTGTGATGAGAAGAATACTGCATCAGGCGATGCGGTGACATGCATCATTATGCATATTCGAGGGCATGTCAAGCCGCCCGGCGCGGCGGGCGCCGTCCACCATGAAAAAAACCCGCCAGCCGCATGACTGCGGCTGGCGGGTTGTTGCGCGGCGGCGGCGGCGTGCCCGCGCCCGGCGTCAGAAGGCGGCGTTGAGCGTCACGCGGAAGGCGCGCGGCGAGCCCGGGCTGATGTTGTTGGCGTTGTGCGCATTGGCGAAGTACTTCTTGTCGAACAGGTTCTCGACGTTGAGCTGCACGTTCATGTCCGCGTTCACCTTGTAGTAGAGCGCGGCATCGAAGCGCAGGTAGCCCGGCAGCACCACGTTGGGCATTGGCGATGCCTTGGTGGCGACCTGCTCGTTGGTCGCGAACGACTTGGTGCGGTAGATGGCACCGAGGCCCGCACCCCATGCCGGCGTGAAGTCGTAGCGGTTCCACAGCGAGAGCGAATGCTTCGGCACCTGGGCGACGGCGCCGCCGGCGCGCAGCGTGTCCGAGGTGTCGGCCACGAACCTGGCGTCGGTGTAGGCGTAGCCGCCGGCCACCGACCATGCGGGCGTGAGGTGTCCGCTCACGCCCAGCTCGAGGCCTTCGGTGCGCTGGCCCTTGCCGAGGATGGTGCGCGCGCCGGCCGGATCGGAGGGGTCGAGCACCACGACCTTGTCGCGTTCGAGGCGAAACAGCGCCGCGGTCAGGGCCAGGTGGGGATGCACGTCCCACTTGGCGCCGAGTTCGTAGTTCTTGAACTTCTCGGGCTCCAGCGCGGCGTTCGACAGCGACAGCGACGACAGCTGATCGCCCGCGCGCGGCTGGTACGCCACGCTGTAGTTCGCATACAGCGACAGGTTGGCCATCGGCTTGTGGATCAGGCCCACGCGCGGGGACAGCAGGTTGTCCGAGACGTCGAACCTGTCGCCGTTGCCCTTGCGCTTGTCGGTGAAGTCGACCTGGAAGCGGTCCATGCGCAGGCCGCCGATGAGCTGCCACTGCGGGCTCAGCTCGATCTGGTCCTGCACATAGAACGAGGCGACCTTGGCGGTGCCGCTGTTGTTGCCGTCCGTGCCTGAAGGGCGGAAAGCGACCGGCACATGGGTGACCGGATTGGACACGGGCACCTCGATCGATTTCTTGTCGCCCGGGAAGAAGCCCGTGGTGCGGAAGTTCGTCGACTCCTGGCTGCCCAGTTCCATGCCGGCCAGCAGCTTGTGCTTGACGGCGCCGGTCTGCAGGTCGTAGGTCAGGTCGGTCTGGTTGAACACGCCCTTGCGGCTGCTGGCGCTGTTGTAGGCAGAGAGCTTCGCGCGGGTGGCGGTGGCATTCAGCCCGCTCGGATAGATGTTTTGATAGAACTTGTCCTGGTCGGCCACGCGCGTGCGGTTGCGCAAGGTGATGCCGCGCTCGAACTCGTGCTCCACGGTGAGGTTGAAAGCATCGAGGCGCGACCAGGTCGGGCTGTTGGAGGGATCGCCGAAGAAGGTCGCGCGGTCGGCATTGAAGGGCCGGCCCTGGTATGACGGAAAGCCGCGGTCCGCCACGCGGTCGTCGCGGAAGTGCTCGTAGCCGGCGGTCACCAGCGTGCGGCTCGTCGGCTTCCACGACAGCGTCGGATTGATGCCGCCGCGGCGGCGCCAGACGCCGTCACGGAAGCTGTCGGAGTCCTCGTACATCGCGTTGAGGCGGAACGCCACGCGCTCGCTGACCGGCTGGTTCAGATCGACGGCGACGCGCTTGTTGCTGTCGGAACCGAGCGTGGCCGACGCACTGCGCGCCTGGCTCCAGTGGGCCTGCTTGGACACGCGGTTGATCAGGCCGCCCGTCGCGCCACGGCCGAAGGTCACGGCGTTCGGGCCGCGCAGCACCTCGACGCGCTCGATGTTGTAGAGGTCGCGGAAGTACTGCACGTCGTCGCGCACGCCGTCGATGTAGAAGTCGGCCGTGGTGGCAATGCCGCGCAGGATCGGCGTCTCGCGGTTGCCCTCGCCTTGCTGGAAGCCCACGCCCGGCACGTAGCGCAGCGCCTCGGCCATGCCCTGCGAGCCCTGGTCGCGGATCTGGTCCTCCGTGACCACCGCGATCGACTGCGGTGTGTCGATCAGCGGCGTGTCGGTCTTGGTGGCCGTGCTGCTCCGGGTGGCGCTGTAGCCCCGGTCCTGTTCCTCGGTCACGGTGACGGCCGGAAGGGCATTGGAGGGCGCGCGCACCTGCGCGAGCGCCGCATGCCAAGGCGCGGCGAGGCCGCTCGTGACGACGACCAGCCGAACCGCGAGCGCAATGGGGCGGCGGCGGTGCAGGGATGTGCGGGCGCCCGGAGCGCGAGCGCTTGAAAAATTTTGCATGTGTGACAGCGAAGAAACTTTGTTGGAGGGCGACTGCGCCGCTGCCAAACCGACAAAAAGGCGCGCGGCACAGACGGAATGAGATTGGTTCTCAACCGCGTTCCGACTGTAGCTTTTCGTCTTAGCTTCGCTGCAACTTGCAACCCGCCGAAGCGGGCAAAGATCACGTTCTGACGCGGCGTTTTTTCAGGCCAGCACGGCCCGCACCCGCGCGCGCAGATCCTCGAACGCCTGCTGCGGCGTCTTGCCGCTCGTGTCGACCGACAGGTCCGCCTTCGAATAGAAGGCCGCGCGCCCGTTGAGGATGCGCCGCAGGTCTTCCATCGCTTCGCGGCTCGCGGCCATGGGGCGGGTGTCGCCCTGCGCGGCCACGCGGCCCATGTGCTCCTCGGGCATGGCCTGCAGCCAGACGGTGGTGCAGTGCGCGAGCAGTTCGTTGAAGGTGGCCGGGTCGGACACGATGCCGCCCGGCGTGGCGATCACCACTTCGCTGTGGATCTGGACCGCCTCCTCGAGCGCGCGCCGCTCGTAGCGGCGGTAGGCGTTGGTGCCGTAGAGGTCGTGGATCTCGCGCACGCTGCAGCCCGCGAGCTTCTCGATCTCGCGGCTCAGCTCCACGAACGGCAGTTCGAGGTCGTCGGCCAGCATCTGGCCCAAGGTCGACTTGCCCGCACCGCGCAGGCCCACGAGCGCGATGCGCCGGTGCCGCGCCGGGTCGACCGAGGCGGTGCCGAGCAGTTCGCCGAGCGCGACGCGCACGCGCCGCAGGTCGGCCTCGCTGCGGTTCTCGAGCAGCTCGCGGATCAAGAGCCACTCGGGCGAGCTGGTCGTCACGTCGCCCACCAATTCGG
>CAMLCW010000423.1 GCA_946478645.1 uncultured Variovorax sp. | reverse complement strand
ATCACGACGGCACGGCACAGCGTGCCGCTCGACACCTTGGCGAGCGCCCCGCTGTCGGGACGCGTGCTGGCGGTCGAGATCCGAATCTAGGCGGCAGGCTGCAGCCGCGGCGCGCCCTGCGGCTTCGTGCTGCGCGGAAAGGTGAGCGCAATCGCCACCGCACCCAGGCCCACGGCCATCGAGCCGATGTACATCCACGTATAGCTGCCATAGCGGTCGAACAGCCAGCCGCCGAGCACCGGCCCGAGCGCCATGCCCAGGCTCGAGAGCATCGTCGCCGCGCCGAGCACGGTGCCGAGGATGCGCGGACCGAAGTAGTCGCGCGCGAGCACCGCATAGAGCGGCATCACGCCGCCATAGGCGAGCCCGAAGACGATCGCCACCGCATAGAAGCCGCCGAGCTGGCTGACCATGAGGTAGCTCGCGGCCGCGAAGGCCTGGATCAAGAGCCCGGCCACGAGCACCCGCTTGGCACCGAGCCGGTCGGCCAGCACGCCGAAGATCAGGCGTCCACCGAGGCCCGCCGCGCCTTCCATGCTGTAGATCGTCACGGCCGCGAAGGTCGGCAGCCCGCAGCCGATCGCATAGCTCACGGTGTGGAAGATCGGGCCGGAGTGCGCCGCGCAGCACGCGAAGAAGGTGGCGCCGAGCACGAGGAAGGCGCGCGAGCGCAGTGCCTGCCCGACCGGCATGGCCGGCGCCGGCGCGGCGGCACCCGGACCCGCACCCGCACCGACCGCGCTGCCGGGCGCCGCGCGGATGAACCAGACCGCCGGCAGCAGCAGCACCCAGGCGCCGATGCCGATGATGAGCTGCGCCATGCGCCAGTCGTAACGGGTCACGAGCCAGGCGGCCAGCGGCGCGATGGTCATTGGTGCCACGCCCATGCCGGCGGAGACGAGCGAGACCGCAAGGCTGCGGTGCCGTTCGAACCACGACGCGGTGGTCGAGATCACGGGCGCAAAGAAGCTGCCGGCCGCAATGCCCATGAGCACGCCGAACATCAGCTGGAACTCGAGCAGCGAACTCGCGCGGCTCGCGAGCACCGTCGCCAGCCCGAGCAGCAGCGTGCCCGCGAGCACCACCACGCGCGGACCGTAGCGGTCGCTCAGCGCGCCCCAGCCGAAGCCGGCCACGCCCATGCTCAGGAACGCGAAGGTCATCGCGCTCGAGATGCCTGCGCGCGACCAGCCCGTGGCGGCGCTCATTGGCTCGAGGAACACCGCGAGCGAGAACACCACGCCGATGGCGACGCATGTCATCAGCGCGCCTGCGGCAACGATGGACCAGTTGGTGTCGATCGCGGCGACGGCGCGCCGGCTTGCGGGGTCGTTCATGGGTCTTGTTCCGGAAGAGTTTAAAAGTGAACCACTCGGTTTACTTTACATGGATTCCGTCCCGAATGCATCCGGGGCAGGGCGCGGCAGGCGCCGGCTCGTAGCGGTCGTGGTGGCGCAGCCATTCCATCTTGTGCGGCACGTCGCGTTCGCCGCGGCCGCGGGGCGTGAGGTCCATCATCTGGTAGGCGCCCATCATCACTTCCACGCCGCGCTCGTAGGTCGAATAGGTGTGGAACACCTCGCCCGCGTCGTTGCGGCAGAACACGCTGAGGCCCGGCGCCTCTTCCGACGGGAACGGCCGCAGCGCATAGTTGTAGTAGACCTCGCCCCGGGCCATGTCCTCGGGCGCAAAGCTCACGTGAAAGTCGTGGTTGAAGTCGCTGCCGTGCGACGACACCCACCTGAACTGCCAGCCCATGCGCTGGCGAAAGCGCTCGATCTCGGCCAGCGGCGCGCGCGAGATCGCCACCAGGCTGATGTAGCGCTGCGCCAAGTGCACGTTCATGCCGTCGGTGTGGTCGGCCATGAAAGAGCAGCTCGGGCAGCCCTGCGCCCAGCCCGGGCCGAACATGAAATGCTGCACCAGCAGTTGGCGCCGGCCATCGAACAGGTCGGCGAGCCGGCGCGGCCCCTCGAGCGTGTCGAAGACATAGGCCTTGTCGACGCGGCGCCAGGGCAGCGCGCGGCGCTCGCGTGCGACCTGGTCGCGCAGGTGCGTGAGCTCGCGCTCGCGCGCCAGGAGCTTCTTGCGCTCGGCGAGCCACTGTTCGGCCGCAACCACGGCATGGTGCGCGAGGCCCGCTTCGGTGATGACTTCGGCGTTCATGGTGCGTGCGCCTTCGTTCATCAGGCGCGCACGGCCTTGGGCCGGCGCACCGCGCGGACCTTGCCGCTGGCGCCGCCGCCGCAGTAGAAGAGATCGGCGCCGTCCGACTCGAGCCCGCTGACGCCGGTGCCCTGCGGCATCTCGAGCCGTTCGAGCACGGCACCGCTCTGCGGATCGATGCGGCGCAGGTCGCTCTCGTCGTTCTCCCAGGTGCCATGCCAGAGCTCGCCGTCGACCCAGGTCACGCCGGTCACGAAGCGGGTGCACTCGATGGTGCGCTTCACCGCACCGGTGGCGGGGTCGACCTGGTGGATCTTGCGGTCGCGGTACTGGCCGACCCAGAGGCTGCCCTCGGCCCAGGTCAGCCCCGAATCGCTGCCGGCGCCGGGCGAGGGGATCGAGGCCAGCACCTGGCCCGTTGCGGGGTCGATCTTGTCGATGCGCGCTTCGGCGATCTGGTAGAGGTGCGTGCCGTCGAACGCGGTGCCGGCGTCTGCGGCGCGGTCGAAGGCGCGCGCCGATTCGCCGCTGGCCGGATCGAAGGCGACGAGTTTGGCGCCGATCGCGGCCCAGACATGGCGCCCGTCGTGCGTCACGCCGCCGACCGAGGTCGCGGGCTCGAAGGGGCCGTACTCGCGCACGATCTCGGCCGGGCGCGTGGCCGGCTCGGCGCGGTTTCTGCTGCTGTTGCTCGTCGCGGTGGTGCTGGTCTTGCTGCTCATTGCTGCTCCTGGTGATGCGCGCCGGTTCGACGCCCTGGAGCCACTCTATGCAATCGGCAGCGCAGCGGGGAGTAACAAGATCGTCGTGAATCCCGCAAGCGGTGGCGCAAGCCAGCGGCGCGACCGTGCCTGGCCGATGGCGCGCACGCGGCCTTCGGCCTCGAGTTCGGCGAGCGCGCGCTGCACCGTGCGCTGGCTCGCGCCGACCGCCAGCGCGAGCGCCGAGGTCGACCACGCCGCGCCGTCCGACAGCAGAGCCAGCAGCGCACCCTGCTCGCCGTCGATCGGCGGCGCGAGCACGGCGACCGGACGCTCGTCGTGCGGCTGGAGCACGAAGCCGCGCGCGGTGGCCTCGATGGCCGCGAGCGGCGCCACCAGCGCACGCAGGCGCCCGATCTCGACGCGCAGCCGCGCGCGGTGCGTCTCGTCGGGGTGGCGCGTGCGAAAGGCATGCGCGATCAGCGCTTCGCGGTCGATGTCGCCGGGCCAGGCCTCGGCCAGCGCCCGCGCGAGCGCGAACAGCACCGGCCGGCGTGCCAGCGGCCGCCAGTGCGGTCCGGCACCGATGCCACGGCGGCAGGCATCGACCACCAGCGCATTCGACGCCAGCAGCGCCGCGACTTCGTCAAGGCGCAACGCCTGCTCGCCGCCCGCATCGAGACGCCGCGCGGCGGGCCGTTCGAGCGCGGCCTGCGCCTCGGCCACCTCGGCGCCGAGCGCGGGCACGCCCGCAAGTTCGGCCGCCGCGCGGGCGCGCGCGAGCGCCGCCACCGCCGCTTCCACGCGCAGCGAGCGCAGCGCGAGCTCGGCCTGCGCCAGTGCCGCCACGGCCGCGAGCGACGGCGACAGCGCGCTCGCATCCACCAGCCGCGCGAGCGCCGCTGCGGCCTGGTCGAGACGACCCAGCAGCAGCAGCCGGCGCGCCGCGATGAGCCGCGCCTGCAGCGCATTGGCGGCGTCGCCGCGCGCTTCGAGCGTGGCCGCCGCCTGCGCGAGCGCGCGCGGCGAGTCGCCGATGTCGCGCGTGGCCAGCGCCACTTCGGCTTCGGCCACCACGCAGCGGGCACGCGCCAGCTCCTCATGAGCGCCGAAGCCGCGCCCCGCGCGCCGCAGCAGTTCACGCGCCCGCGACAGCTCGCCGAGTTGCGCCATCGCGATGCCGCGCAGCGCCAGCGCCGGCGGATCGTCGCGCAGCGCCACGCGCTTGAGCGCGCCAAGCGCATCGCCCGCAGCCAGCGCGCGCGCGGAAGCGGCGATCAGCGAATCCATGCCGTGCGGTCCGTGGTCGTCATCGTGTGGTCGATGTACATGCGCCTACTGCGCCTCGGGCCGCGCCACCCCGAGCTTGCGCAGCGCGCGGTGGAAGTTGCTGCGGTCCATGC
>CAMLCW010000422.1 GCA_946478645.1 uncultured Variovorax sp. | reverse complement strand
GCCGGTGCCGCAGGCGTTGGCATCGGATCGAGCCTGTATGCACCGGGCATCGGCATCGACGAACTGACCCGTCGAGCCCAAGCGTTGATCGCTGGCTGGTCAGCGGCCTGAGAGACAAATACAAGGAGACCCGACCATGTTTCACAAAGACAGAAGAATCGTCATGCGCCTGGCGCTCGCCTGTGCGCTGCTCCCCGCTGTCAGCGGGGTGCAGGCGCAGCCTGCCGCTGCGGGCTACCCTTCCAAACCGATCAAGTTCGTGGTGCCGGTGCCGGCAGGCGGCGCTGCCGACGTGATGGCGCGCATGATTGCCACGCATCTGCAGACCCAATGGGGGCAGGCGGTGGTGGTCGACAACAAACCCGGCGCCGGGTCCAGCGTGGGGATGGCGGTGGTCGCCAAGGCCGCGCCCGACGGCTACACCATCGGCATGGGCAATGTCGCCGCCAATGCCATCAACCCGGCCGTGAGGCCCGCGTCTTTTCCCTACGATCCGGTGAAGGATTTCGCGGCGGTCACCATGGTGGGCATCACGCCGCTGATGCTGGTGGTGAATCCGCAGAAGGTGCCCGCGCGCACACTGCCCGAGTTCGTCGCGTACCTCAAGGCGCATCCGGGAAAGCTCAGCTACGGATCGTCCGGCGCGGGTTCCGCATTGCATGTGGGCATGGAGCTCTTCCTGCAGAAAACGGGCACCTCGATGGTCCATGTCGGGTACAAAGGCTCGGCACCGATGCTGACGGATCTGCTCGGCGGCCAGATCGACGCCTCCATGGATGCAGCCGCCACCTCGTGGCCTCAGGTTCAAACAGGCAAACTGCGAGCGCTCGGCATTTCCACCGCACAGCGCGCAGACTTCGCGCCCGACTTGCCGCCGATCGCCCAGTCCGTGAAAGGCTTCGAGATGAATCCGTGGCACGGTGTGATGGCGCCCGCCGGCACACCACCGGCCATCGTCGACAAACTCTCGACCGAGATCCAGGCGTTCCTGCGCCAGCCCGACACCGAAGCCAAGTTGCGCGAGCGCGGCGTGGTGCGCGTCGGCTCCAGCGCCGCGGAGTTCGCGAAAACGCTGCGCGATGAAGCGGCGTTCTACAAGAAGCTGGTGGCCGACGCCGGCATCAAGGCCGAATGAACCACCTGTCCAAGCCGCAGCCATGACCTTCCAAACCAACGATTTCCGGCCCTCACGCCGCAACGTGCTGGGCGTGCTGGCCGCATCGGCAGCGTCCTCTTTCTGGCCCTCGCTCGCCGGCGCCCAGGCGCAGTGGCCCACCCGCCCCGTCACCGTGATCGTTCCGTTCGCGCCAGGCGGCGCGGGCAACGGCTCGGTGCGGATCCTGGCGGAACTGGTCGGCCCACGCCTGGGCCAGCCCTTGGTGATCGACAACCGCCCAGGGGCGGGCGGCATCACCGGAACCGCCATGGTGACGTCGAGCAACGACGACCACACGCTGCTGATGGGAAGCACCACCATGACCATCCTGCCGGCGCTGCGCAACGACCTGGGCTACGACGTTCAGCGTGACCTGCAGCCGGTGGGCATGATCTCGACGCAGCCGCTGGTGCTTGCCGTCGCCGCCGGCTCGCCGGTGCGCAGCTTGGACGACCTCATGGCCCGCGGGCGCACGGGCGAGTTGAGCGCCGGCAACAGCGGCGTCGGCACACTCTCGCACCTGACGACCGAACTGCTCAACAGAAAGCTGGGCACGCGCATCCTTCCGGTTCCCTACAAAGGCGACAGCGTGCTGATCCCCGATGTGGTGGCGGGCACGGTGTCGATGGGCGTGATGAATCTTCCGGTCGCACTGCCGTTGATCCAGGCCGGCCGCCTGCGCGCGGTGGCCGTCACGTCGGCGCAGCCGCTCGAGAGCCTGACGGGCGTGCCGGTGTTGCGCACGCTCGGCGACGAGTTCGTGATCTCCGGCTGGGCCGCGCTCTTCGCAGCCAAGAAGGTTCCCCCCGCAGGCGTGGAGCGCCTCGAAAGGCTGCTGCGCGAAATCATCGGCACGACAACCGTGCGCGAGCGCTTCGCGGGCTTCGGGGTCACCCCCGAGGCGTCCACGCCAGCACAGTTGCGTGACCGTGTCCGCAACGAAACAGCGCGATGGACCGACCTGGTGCGCAGCCGCGGCATCAAGCTCGAATGAGCCTGGGACCGCCGAGGCGCAGGTGCGCCTCGCACTAGAATTCGGCCAATGTTCCGCCTTTCGGAACTGCTCTGCGCACACATGACAAGCACCACGGGAGCCGCCTCTCAGGGAGATGGCACAGCCAAGATTTCGTCGACCGACAGGCCCGGCCGGAAGTCCGACCCAGCGCGCCCTGCGGCGTCAGGCCCCGGTGTGCTGGAAAAGGCGATGCAATTGCTGAACATCGTGTCGGCACGCCGCACGCCGATGACGTTCACCGAGCTGCTGCGCGCGTGTGATCTGCCCAAGGCCACCTTGCACCGCATCATCGCGACGCTGGTGCGCGAAGGATTGCTGCGGCACAACGCCTACGACAAGACCTTTCAGCTTGGCTTGCGCCTGCTCGAGCTGGCCCACGATGTGTGGAGCGAGTTCGATCTGCGCGTGGCAGCGCAGGAAGAGCTTGCGCGGCTGCGCGACGCACTCAACGAAACGGTGGAGCTCTCGTTGCTCGATGGCACATGCGTGGTCATCCTCGCGAGCGAGCCGGCGGGCGAGGTGCAGGGTGTGCGCTCCGCGGTCGGGCAGCGCCTGCCGGTGCATGCGTCGGCGGCCGGCAAAGCCATTGCTGCGAGCCTGGACCCGTCGGGCCAGCGGCGCCTGATCCAGGCGCTCGACCTCGAGCGCTTTACCCCGCGCACGATCGTGACGGCGACGGAACTGCATGCCGAACTCGACCTGGTGCGTGCGCGCGGCTATGCGATCGAACAAGGCGAGCGCGCCGTGGACCGCGCGGCGGTGGCCGCGCCCATCTTCGACTACGAAGGCCGTCCCATCGGCGCGGTCGCCATCAGCACCGACGCGGGCCGGCTCGATGAGGCGCGCGCCCATACCTTGTCGTCCGCGCTGATGGGGGCATCGCGCAACATTTCGCACAGTGCGGCCGGCAAGGCGATGTCCATTGCAACGCAGGCGCCGCCCGAGGCGGCGTCATCCGTCGACGTCGTCTGCGTGAGCGAAGTGCGTTCGCTCCTGGGTGAGGGCCCGGTATGGTCACCGCGCGACAACGCGCTCTATTGGGTCGATATCCTCACGCCGTCCGTGCACCGGTACGACGCGGCGTCGGGCGTCGACACCGAGACACCGCTGGGAACGATGGTCAGCCTGGTGGTGCCGAAAGCCAGCGGTGGCCTGCTGGTTGCAACCCCCAGCGGGGTCATGGCGCTTGATCTTTCCACCCGGCGGCTGACCGCCTTCTGCCACCCTGAAGCGGGGCGGGCCAACGTTCGCTACAACGACGGCAAATGCGACCGGCGAGGGCGCCTGTGGGTAGGCTCCATGGACATGGGCGCCGCGGCCAACCGGGGACACCTGTTCTGCATCGAGGCGAACGGCAGTTGGAAGCAGGTCGACACCGGCTTCACGGTGCCCAACGGCATCGGCTGGAGTCCCGACAACAAGACCATGTACGTCACCGACACGTACCGTCAGACCATCTACCGGTACGACTTCGATCTCGCCTCCGGCACCATCGGCAACCGGCGTCCGCTGATCACCATCGCCGCCGCCGACGGCAAGCCCGACGGTCTGACGGTCGACGACCAGGGTTGCCTGTGGGTCGCCCTTTGGGACGCATGGCAGATCGCGCGCTTTTCACCGGAAGGCCAACTCATGCAGCGCATGCGTGTGCCGGTTCCTCGTCCGACGAGTTGCTGCTTCGGCGGCGACAACCTGGACACGCTGTATGTCACCAGTGCCTCGTTGCGGCTCAGTGAAGCGCAACTCGCAACGGCACCGCTGTCGGGATCGCTTTTCTCGATCCAGCTGAACGATGCGCGGGGCTTGCCCGAAGTCGCCTTCGCGGGTTGACGCGTCGCCGGAATTCGCGCGGCCGCGCAGGTAGCCGGACTTGCCGATCGTCTTGCTGGTTGAATGATCCGGGAAGTGCAAGCGGTACGTCGTCCAGGTCCGCTCAGCGAAAGATGGCTGGCTACAGCAGCTGAGCAGCTGCTCTACGCGAACGAGGTTCAATCGCCAGCCGATCTGGGCATCCACACCTATGCCGCACGGCACAGGCGCATCGCAGATGCGTAAGGCGGCGGGGCTGCTCCGGAGAAAGCTGTATAGCCGGTTTGGGCCC
>CAMLCW010000421.1 GCA_946478645.1 uncultured Variovorax sp. | reverse complement strand
CGACTTGCCGCTGCCCGAGGGGCCCTGCACCAGCACGCTGTCGCCCGGGGCGGCCGAGAGCGCGGCGTCCGCGAGCAGCGGCCGGCCGGTCGGCAGGCTGAGCGAGAGGCCGTCGGTGTGCAGCAGCTCGGCGTCGCTGCGTTCGAGCGACCGTGCCCGCTCGGTGCGCGCACGGATCGCGTCGTCGAAGCTCGTCAGGCGGTCGGCGGTGGCGCGCCAGGCCGCCACGTTGTCGTAGTTGTCGACGAACCAGCTCAGCGAATCCTGCACCCGGCCGAAGGCGGTGGAGATCTGCATCAGCTGGCCGAGCTGGATCGCGCCGCTGAAGAAGCGCGGCGCCGCCACGATGAACGGAAAGATCACCGCCGCCTGGCCGAAGAAGGCCGTGAAGGTGATCAGGTTCTTCTGCTGCTTGACCAGCGAGAGGTAGTTGCGCAGCACCGCGCCGAAGCGCAGGTCGAGCTGGCCGCGCTCCACGGCCTCGCCGCGGTCGAGCGCGATCGCCTCGCTGTATTCGCGCACGCGCACCAGGTGGTGCCGGAAGTCGGCTTCGAAGCGCTGCTGGCGGAAGTTGAGCCCGATCAGCGGCCGGCCGATGAAATGGGTGATGGCCGTGCCCACCACGCAGTAGACCAGCGCGAGCCAGACCATCGAGCCCGCGATCTCGTAGCTGCTGCCGCCGAACGGAAGCATCACCGTGCCCGACAGGCCCCAGAGAATGCCCACGAAGCTCACCAGCGTGACCACCGCGTTGAGCAGGCCCATCGACAGCGTCATGGTCGCGCTGGTGAACAGGTGCATGTCTTCCTGGATGCGCTGGTCGGGGTTGTCGGGCGTGGCGCCCTCGCCCTTGGCGTAGCGCGCGAGCTCCAGCTCGTAGAAGGTGCGGTTGGCCATCCAGCGGCCGAGATAGTTGCGCGTCATCCAGGCGCGCCAGCGCAACTGCAGCAATTGCGTCACGTAGAACTTGAGCACCTGCAGCGCGATGTTGAAGAAGGCCAGCACGCCGAACACCTGGATCTCGCGCCAGAAGACCGTGGCGTCCTTGTTCTGCAGCGCATCGTAGAAGCGCCCGTACCACTGGTTGAACAGCACGAGCGCGTACACGTAGGCGAGGTTCAGCGCGACGATGGCCGCGAACATGAGCCGGGCGCGCCATTTCTCCTCGGAGCGGAAATAGGGCGCCGCGAGCGCAAGGATGCGGCGCAGCACCTGGACGAAGCTCCGGGTGCGTTCATGGGCGGAAGATGACATGCAGGGTTTTCCTCGACAGGCGCTCGCGCGCGGGGGACCGTGAGGCAGCCATCGTAGACAGATTTCTTAAGCCGCCCTGAAACGCGCGGGCCGCGGCGATGCGCTTGTGACAGCGGCGTGACGCGGATGACAAACCCCTGTCACACGGCACTGCGAGCATCGCGCGTTCCAGGCCCTTGCGCTGCGTACTTTCTTCCGCGTTCCTTCTTCCCATTTCTTCGACGGATTCCCCACCATGCTGCTTCGTTTCATCCGCCGCGCCGCCGTGCCAGCCGCCTTGTTCTCGCTGGCCTTTGCCGCCTCGGCCCAGGGCCGCAGCACCGAACTGCTGGTCTACACCGCGCTGGAGGCCGACCAGGTGCAGGCCTACAAGGCCGCGTTCGAGAAGGAGAACCCCTCCATCGCGCTGAAGTTCGTGCGCGACTCGACCGGCATCGTCACCGCCAAGCTGCTGGCCGAGAAGGCCAACCCCCAGGCCGACGTGGTGTGGGGCTTGGCCGCCACCTCGCTGATGCTGCTCGACAAGGAAGGCATGCTCCAGCCCTACGCGCCCAAGGGCCTCGAGGCGGTCAAGCCCACGATGCGCGACCCCGCGAACCCGCCCAAGTGGGTCGGCATGGACGTGTGGTCGTCGGCCATCTGCTTCAACACCGTCGAGGCACAGAAGAAGAACCTGCCCAAGCCCACCAGCTGGGCCGACCTGACGAACCCGGCCTACAAGGGCCAGATCACCATGCCCAACCCGGCCGCGTCGGGCACCGGCTACCTGATGGTCTCGGGCTGGATCCAGATGATGGGCGAGGAGAACGCCTGGAAGTACATGGACGCGCTGCACCAGAACATCGGCATCTACAGCCAGTCGGGCAGCAAGCCCTGCCGCCAGGCCGGCGCCGGTGAATTCGCGCTCGGCATGTCGTTCGAATACCGCGCCAACAAGACCAAGCGCGACGGCGCGCCCATCGACATCGTGCTGCCCAAGGAAGGCCTGGGCTGGGACATGGAGGCCACGGGCATCCTCAAGACCAGCAAGAAGCAGGAAGCCGCCCGCGCGCTCGCCGACTGGGCCGTGACGAAGCAGGCCAACGAGCTCTATGCCAAGAACTTCGCCGTGCTCGCGCTGCCGGGCATCCAGGAGAAGCTCGAATTCGTGCCGGGCGACGTCGAGAAGCTGCTCGCCAAGAACGACTTCACCTGGGCCGCGGCCAACCGCGAACGCATCCTCACCGAGTGGTCGAAGCGCTACGAATCGAAGTCGGAAAAGAAGCCGATGTGATTGAAAGCGGACTACCGGACGCAGAAGAAGACAAAAGCTACGCAGAAGTCGCAAAAGAAACCTGGAACATTTTTTTGTTGGATTTCCTTTTTGCGACTTCTGCGAAACCTTTGCGTCTTCTGCGTCCGGATGTCCGCTTCCGTATTCCCGTCTGCCTGACCACCATCGACTGACATGACCAGTTTCCTTTCCTTGCGCGGCATCGAGAAATCGTTCGGCGCGAGCCGCGTGCTCGACGGCATCGACCTCGACATCGAACCCGGCGAGTTCGTCTGCCTGCTCGGCCCGTCCGGCTGCGGCAAGACCACGTTGCTGCGCATCGTCTGCGGCATCGAGCGCGCGGACCGCGGGCAGATCCTGCTCGGCGGCCAGGACATCGCGGGTCTGCCGCCTGCGGCGCGCGGCTTCGGCGTGGTGTTCCAGTCGTATGCGCTGTTTCCCAACCTGACGGCGGCGCAGAACATCGCCTACGGGCTGCATCCCACGGGCGCGCTCGCGCGCGAGATGGCGAAGCGCTCGCGCGAGATGCTCGACTTGGTCGGGCTCGCGGCGCATGCCGACAAATACCCGGTGCAGCTCTCGGGCGGCCAGCAGCAGCGCGTGGCGCTGGCGCGTGCGCTCGCGCCCAATCCACGGCTGCTGCTGCTCGACGAGCCGCTCTCGGCGCTCGACGCGCAGGTGCGCGCGAGCCTGCGCAGCGAGATCCGCGCGCTGCAGAAGCGCCTGGGCATCGTCACCATCATGGTCACGCACGACCAGGAGGAAGCGCTCTCGATGGCCGACCGCGTGGTGCTGATGCACGACGGGCGCATCGCGCAGGCCGGCACGCCCGACGAGCTGTACCGCCAGCCGCGCACGCGCTTCGTCGCGGGCTTCGTCGGCCGCATGAACATGCTGCCCGCCACCATCGTCGCCGATGGCAAGGTGCGCGTGCGCGACGCCGAGCTCTTCTGCGCCCCCGGCGACCTGTGCGTCGGTTCGCAGGCGACGATCGGCATCCGGCCCGAGCATGTGGTGGTGCAGCGTTTCGGCGCGGAACTCGGCGCCAACAGCTTTGCGGCTCGGCTGGTCGATACCGAGTTCTTCGGCAACCGCACGTCGGCGCGCCTGGCCTGCGAGCCGCTCGGCATCGAGATCGAAGCCGAGCTGCCCGCCGACGCGCGCGGTGGCGGCCTCGAGCCGCTGGTGCCGAGCAGCATGGTGCACATCCAACTGCCGCGGCATGCGCTCGCGGTGCTCGCGCATTGACATGAACGCCCCCCGAAGTGCCTTCGGCACCTCCCCCCACTGGGGGGCAGGCCGGCCGCTTCGGGCGGCCGTGCGCGGCGGCCTCCGGCTTGGGCTGTCGGGCGATCACGTCGCGCGCGCCAGCGCCTTCGACCGCGAGCGCTGGCTGACCGGCGCCGCCGTGCTGCTGATGGTGGCGCTGCTGGTCGTGATCGTCGCGCTGCCCGTCGGCGCGCTCGTCGGCCAGAGCTTCTTCGACCGCGCGGGCGCCTTCGTCGGCCTGGCCAACTTCGCGCGCTACCTCGACAACCCGGCGCTCATGCAGTCGGCGTTCAACAGCCTCTGGATCGCGGCCTTGAGCGCGCTGATCTGCACGGCCATCGCCTACGTCTACGCCTACGGCCTCACGCTCTCGTGCATGCCCGCCAGGGGCGTGCTGCGCGCGGTGGCGCTGGTGCCGCTGCTCGCGCCGTCGCTGCTGCCGGCCATCAGCCTCGTCTATCTGTTCGGCAATCAGGG